>DVMH01000027.1 GCA_018715045.1 Candidatus Avidehalobacter gallistercoris | reverse complement strand
ACGGAAACAATAGCGGCTGACCTGTTCGCTGAGTTCCGGGTAGTTCTCTGGGCGGCGCAGATACCGGGCCAGAAACTCTTTTTCTCCCGGCAGCAGCGTTTCGTCGATGAACCAGATCAGACCGTATAAGTCCATGATGTTCTTTTAAATGGGAGTGCCGGTCAGCAGCAGCTTGAAGGAGTCTCCGGCGATCCGCTTGAGGGCCTTGGCCTGCTTGTTGTCCTCCCGGTAGACTGGAGAGAGGGCATTGGCTTCCTCGAATACCGTCAGATCCCAGTTAACTACCTTTGCGGCCTCCTCATTGTCGGCGGCGAAGTCGTAGGTAGTAATAACAATGGCATCTTGGATAAAAGCGTTGGAGTTGTCCTCACTGGTGTTCTGCCGCCATTGGTCCCGATTGGTCAGCACCACATATGGGACGGTATAGAATCGCTCCAGCATTTCCGTCCACTGGTGCAGCAGGTCGGCATTGGGAATGACCAACAGAATCCGGCTGTATCCCTCCAGCCACTTTTGATTGATGACCAGCATGGCCTCGTGGCTCTTGCCCATACCTGCTTCATCGCACAGAACGGCACCTTTCTGATAGGGGGAACGCAGGGCAAAGCTGGCCGCTGCAATCTGAAACGGATAGATTTCAATATCCGATGATGCAAAGACCGGAAGGAACTGTTCTGCTTCCGGCAGTTGTTCCAAAAGTCGGGCCTTGTAATAGGCATGAAACGGTGTTTGCGGCATGGCAATTCCCCCCTTTTTCTTTTATTTACACTTCTTTTTATTATGGCAGATATTGACGAAAAACGCAACGACGATTGATTCCTTTATTTAAGGGGAAAATGTCATTTCCAAAATAAAGACCACAATCAGTGCCGGACTGATTGTGGTCAAAAAGCATTATAAAAATGTGATATTGTTTATGCCTTAATTCGTTGCTGAATGGTAAAACACCCTTGACAAATCTCTTTCCAGAAAAAAATCCTTAAAAAATACGCTTTGGACCACGGCTATTCAAATTATCTGTATTATATTGATGATGGATTTTCTGGAACGAATTTCAACAGACCTGACTTCCAGAGGATGATTGCCGATGTTGAAAGCGGAAAAATCAAGAGGATTATCGTCAAGGATATGTCGCGTCTGGGACGTGACTATCTGCAAGTAGGTATGTATACGGAAATCATTTTCCCAGACCATGACATTCACTTTATCGCTGTAAATGATGGAGTGGACAGTACCCAGGGAGACAATGAGTTTACTCCATTCCGTAATATCATCAATGAATGGTATGCCAAAGACACCAGCAAAAAAATTCGTGCGGTGAAAAAGGCTAAGGGAATGGCAGGTGAGCATATCGGTTCTCATGCTCCATACGGATACCGCAAAAATCCAGACAATTTAAAAGAGTGGTTGGTGGATGATGAGGCAGCGGCTATTGTCCGTGAAATCTTCTCACTATGTGTTGAGGGGTACGGTCCTACACAAATTGCAAATCTGCTGACGGATAGAAAAGTTTTATGTCCGACCATGTATGCCGTCAGCAAAGGATTAAAACAACCCTCTGTAATTCCCGAAGTGCCTTACCAGTGGAACGCAACAGTAGTTGCACATATCCTGGACCGTATGGAGTATTTGGGGCATACAGTCAACTTCAAAACCCATGTTAAATCTTATAAGGTGAAAAAGAAGATTGACAATGACCCCTCCCAGTGGAAAATTTTCCGTGATACACATGAGGCAATCATAGATCAGGAAACTTTCGATATAGTACAGAAAATCCGTCAAGGCAAAAAACGTCCTACTAAAATGGGGGCCATGCCTATGTTCTCTGGTCTGCTCTTTTGTGCGGATTGTGGCAGCAAAATGAGTTTTCACCGCAAAGTGGATGAACCTGCCGAAAAACATAGCTATGTATGTTCTAATTACAGGAGGAATACTAACGCCTGTACCATGCACTATATCCGTAATGTAGTTGTGGAGCAGATTGTTCTTGATAACTTACGGGAAGTAATCGGTTATGTTTCACAGTATGAGGATGAATTTATCCGCATGGTAATGGATACGGATGTACGCCAGAGAAACAAGGAGCTGGCAAAGCAGAGAAAGCGTTTATCGGAAATTCAAACTCGAATGAAAGAACTGGATAATCTTTTCCAGCGTATCTATGAGGACAACATCAGTGGCAAATTGTCAGATGATCGGTTTATGAAACTCTCAAAAGGATATGATACCGAACAGGCTGATTTACAAGAAGAACAGACACAGCTTCAGAAGAATATTCAGCAGGAAGAAAAACAGACAGTAAATGTCGAGCGCTTCCTGGCAGTTGTCAAGAAGTACACAGATTTAACACAGCTTACCCCTGAAATACTGCATGAGTTTATAGATAAGATTATCGTCCATGCTCCCGATAAGAGCAGCGGACGGCGGTTACAGGAAATTGAAATCATCTATAACCACATCGGGGTATTCGACCATTCAAAAGTCACTTTATGGAAAGGAAAAGCGGTATAGCACATTAAAATGCCATACCGCAAATCCTAAATCTAAAAAACATCCTTATGAAACCCTTACATTTATGCAGGTTTGCGGCGTTCGGACAAGTCTTTTGATAACAATTTGATAACAGCCATACAAGAGCCATTATTCTTGTAATCCAGTGGTTTAAGGGTTACAGAATGATTAACAGGTGGTTGTGTAACAAATAATTCCATATTAGAAAGCCCTTGGCTGTGGGTAGTAACTCATAGCTAAGAGCTTTTTGTCGTTTTTATGAGGTTGCCAAAGTGAAAATTATAGCGTTTTTTGTAAATATACCATATCTATTAGCTGCTTTTCGCACTCAAAAATCGGGTGATCATAGTTGTAGATAAAGAAATTCTTTACGACATAAGAGCGAATAAAGCCGCATTTTTCATAGAAAGGAATGGTTAATGGACTATCACCAGTTCCGACTTGTAGCACCGAATATTGCTCAGAGTATTTCGCAACAAGAAAATCAATAAGTTTTCGGGCATAACCATGTTTTTGATAGTCGGGCAATGTAGCAATGTTCTTGATTTCCAGTACACCATTGCCCTCATCGGTGACAATGCATTCAGCCTTGACTCCGTTATCGTCCAGTACATACATTGTGCCACGCTCTAAATATCGGTCTACCATATCTTCTTGCTCATCGGCAAGAAGAAGTAAATGCAGATATCGCTTTTTGTTTTCGTCTATTTCTTGAATTAGCATAGCGGTAGCTCCCTGATAGATTATTCTTTCAGCTTGTCTTTGAAAGCTTCGACTAAGGCATCGCTAAGCTCCTGTGACGGAACTTTCGCCCAATGCTGTGTGGTATCGAACCTCGGATAGTGATGACGCCAGTTGTCGTATTCTTCTCTGCTAATTTCTTCGGAAGATAGCTTGTCCGCCTGCTCTTTCCAAGCATAGAGCATTTTTCAGTAACTCGGGAACCTCTTTACCTTTATCCTTGTTGCTTTCAAGCAGACTTCTCCATCCATCTCGCTGATCTTGAGCCCGTAGTTGTCCTCCAGCGTAAACAGCGCATCAGCCCCACATAGGAGTCAATATCCGGCACGGCCAGAGCCAGAGGCGATACATCCAGAATATTTGCCAGGGCGGCAGTCAGATCCGCTTTTGTGGTTCTTGATATTGTTTTATACTGTGCCCGGCGCACATCGGCAGACTTCTCCGGAGAGCCGGCAGCCATACCAAGATGTTTCCACGCATTAGGCGGCAAAGAGAATCCGTTCGCCAATCGCCATACATCCAGCTTTCATCTATGGTTGTTCTTATAAGCAACATGGCATATTTGTTTATCTTTGGCAGGATGATCTAAACAAATTTATTTACAAATATTTTTCTCAAAAGGTTTTGGCTAAGCTTATATGTATAGCATTGTAAGAATGCTATACATATAAGCTTAGATAATATAGCACATCAAATGGCCTGCCAGATTTTTGGTTATATAACGGAGAAAATGTTTATGTGCCATAAAGTAACAAATAAAACATAATGGCAGTAGTTTGCTATTCCGTAAGATGCAAATTGCATTTTCAATGTAAAGCACACTTGACATTATAAGCCGCCATTGCTATAATAAATTTATGGAAAGTAAGCTTTCCGTTAAGAGGAGGTCTTTATGAAAAACCGCTTAGAGGAATTGCGAAAAGAGCGAGGCATCAAACAAGAAGAATTAGCCGCTGAGTTAGAGGTGTCACGACAAACAATAGGTTCTTTGGAAAATGGAAGGTATAATCCCTCTATTCTGTTGGCATTCAAAATAGCAAGATACTTTGGAATGAGTATTGAAGAAATTTTTATTTATGAGGAGGGCGCAAAATGAACGACAAGAAACCTTTTATTATCCAATTTGTAATTGGTATTATTCTCATCGGTGGCGGCTTACTAACACAATTTGACTACTATTCGACGATGATTTTTGCAATGGGATGCGGCCTTGCTTTTAGTTCGCTTGCTCAGATAGTCCGTATTATTTACTGGCAGAATCCCAAACGACAAGCCGTATACGAGGAAAAGAAACAAGAAGCGCACATTAACAGTATTGATGAAAGAAAACAATATTTGCGAATGAAAGCAGGTCATGTAACTTACCAAATTATGACTTTTTTCCTGCTTTTAATAGCAGTTATACTTGCCTTATTTCGTGCAGAAGCATGGGTAATTGGAATGATATTTTTACTTTTTATATTGCAATGGGTAGTAGGAAACATGGCGTATCGAATTTTAGAAAAAAGAATGTGAAATCGATATTTTCTAGCTTGTGAATAGCTCCAAGTTGCAAAGCCAGCCAAGCCAGAGGGCGGTCAATGTGTGTCACTCTATTCATTCTGCTTGCAACTCTATCAAAATCACTTCCGGCCGGTTATTGATACGGAACGGAAAGAGGCTGTTTCCAATGCCACGGCTGACGAGCATATTCGTGTTTTCTTCGGTGTGCAGTCCTTCATCATATTTTGGAAATAATCCCTGATTGGGAGCCACCAGACCGCCTGCAAATGGCAAGCGAAACTGTCCGCCGTGAGCGTGACCGCTAAGAACCAGATCAATGCCGCTTTTCACATAGGTATCAAATAATTCCGGTCTGTGTGAGAGCAATATGGTGTAGACGCTCTCCTCACCAGTCAGCTCATGCAACTTATTTTCAATTACAGTCTCAGCATCACCAAACAGATAGTCTGTATCAAAACTCGGATCATCCACGCCGATCAGGGCGATGAATTCGCCAGCCTTTTCAAGTTCAACTCTGGCATCTTCAAGGACGACCACGCCCAGCTCCGTCAGTCCTTCTTTCAGCTCGTCATATTCAGAAACTCTGGCTTCGTGGTTGCCGGTCACATAGTAGCAAGGGGCAATTTTTGCAGCTTCTCCTGCAAACTTCAAGGCAATCTCAATGTTCGTATTGCGAGAGTCAATAAGGTCTCCGGTGATAGCTATCATATCCGGCTGGGCAGAGTGGAGCATGGAAAGCAGATTTGCATTATCCTGACCCATTTCTGCATTATGCAGGTCGGAAACATGGGCAATGCGATAGCCTGTAAATTCTTCAGGTAATCTATCACTTGTTATCGTGTATGTACTAAGCTCCAGCGCCGTGTTGCCCCAGGCAATCAATGCAATCATCAAGGCTGCAACAACGGCGAGAACGATTATTAGCTTTTTCTTCTTTGTGGTCATTGCTGTACCTCCAAATTAAACGCATAGATACTACTGTTAGCCTTTAGGATTATCGCAATTTTTGATTTTTGCAATATCCTCTGTTTGAGCTTTCGATTCGGAGAATATTGTTGCTTCCACATTTCGGACAAATATGTGTATTTTTCATATCTATTCGCCTGGCATCAAAGTGTTGCTATACCTCAACAAAAACTCTGTCACCCACGTGATAGATCTCCACAATACAT
Organism: Candidatus Avidehalobacter gallistercoris; assembly: GCA_018715045.1. Taxonomy (GTDB): domain Bacteria; phylum Bacillota; class Dehalobacteriia; order UBA4068; family UBA4997; genus Avidehalobacter; species Avidehalobacter gallistercoris. The sequence goes on along the minus strand of DVMH01000027.1, from coordinate 77,361 downwards.
TCGTAGTGTCTACGATCAGACAGCAGAAATCCGCTGTACTTGGTCGTATTATAGCCAAAAGTTTCATCCATGATGGAAAAACAGAACTGAGTAAATCTATCTATGAAATCCTTGAGGAACATTTTCTCGCCCTCAAATTTTTTGGCATTCTCTGTCTCACTCCAAAGATATACATAGCTAAAATCCCAACGGACATCATAAAACTCAACATACCCATCCACTTGGGTATACGGCGGTGCAGTATCTATCATTCCCGTATCAGTTCGCATGGTAATCAAGGCATCTGTAACTTCAAATGCCGTTATACTCATATCATGCAAGCTGTAGGGCGGTTTTATGTTGTTATGAATCGTTTTCTTCATCAAAACTTCCTCCTCAAACGCTGATTTGTGTATCTGTTTAAATTATACCTCTGCCATTCAAAAAAGACAATCATATGTTTGCTTTGTTCAATAATGTCAGTTTACTTGAATATATCGTCTGTTATCCTGCAACTTTAGCCTTGTTTTATAGTTTGACGCCATAAATATAAATACTGATTTCATAAAAAATTTTCAAGAAAGTAGTTGTGTATTGGCTTTCATTCAGTTATTATATAAATACCGATTTATAATTTTGTTCTTTATTGTGCAGGGGAGGAGGATATAAGAATGGCGCGAAAAGCCTATTCTGAACAGGAGCGGGAATATATAAGGGAATCTCTGCTGACCTCTGTAATCCAGTGCATTGTAGATCGGGGACTGATTCACACCAGCATTGATGTGTTGTGCAGGAAAGCAGGCATTTCCAAAACATTTTTTTACACATTCTTTTCATCCAAGGAAGAATTGGTTTTGGAGGCGCTGCGGTATCAGCAGCCCAAACTGCTGCAATATGCCCAGCAGCTGATGGATGATCCTGCGCTCAGTTGGCGGGAAAGCGTTCGAACGTTTTTGAAGACTTGTGTTTATGGTGAGCCAAAAGGCGTCGCCGTGTTATCCATTGAGGAGGAACAGGAGATTTACCGCTGCCTCTCCCAGGAAAAATTCCAGACTTTCCGTGCAGGGCAAACCAAATTATTTTGCAGCCTGCTCGCCATTTTTGGCCTGCCAGTGGACAGCATGGAACCCCGGCTGTTTGGCAACCTGGCCTTGTCCATGATGATGGTCTACAAGGCGATTCCAGATGCCATGCCTTTCCTGTTTCCGGAGGTGGCAGAGGATATGGTTGAGTTCCAGATCAACGCTATGCTGGATGAAATGCAGAGGGCAAAAGAAAAAACATAGTGAGAGAAGATGTACAGACATAAACTGCAATTCTCTATAAGGGCACAAAACAATCAAATACTTGTAAGCATCGAACAATGCCGGTTTTCTGCATACGGCTCCTGGTTGGGCGCAGCCTTTTCCTGCCCTGTGTCAGCCTGTCTTTGTGGCAGTTCAGAATCGTCAGGGCTGAGTTCTATGAGGAGACTTTGGACTACCTGTGTGCAGCGCTGGAAGAACCGTAGTTTTCCGCCGCGACTCCCGGCAGTTTTGTTGTATTAGCTCTGGATTTGAAAGAGCTAAATTGATGGCCGCTGGTATGCGGCTATTCAATCCTGTGTGATGACGAGCGCTTCTGGGCAATTTTCCATCCAGTAAGATTAGGAAAGGAAGCAACAGAGCGGTGACCAGGAAAAATTGCTGTCTTGGTGGAATTTGGACATTTGAAACGCAGCAACACACAGGGGCTGTTTTACGGCGCATTGTTTGTTGATATGAAAATGAATGATGGCTGTAAGATTGACCGCTATAAGCGCCAGAGTGGTGGAGGCAGAAAGATGAGGCTTTCCCGGCTATGACGACCAAGGCAAGGTCTGCGCAGTGAATGTCCATTTTATTGATATTGCAGAAAGTTATGATAAGTAATCAGAAAGGAGAACATCTATGAATTTGCTGGAACAATGCCAGAAATGGCATGAAAATGACGAATTTCAGAAGATCGTTGACGCATTAGAGGCTCTCCCTGCCGGGGAGCGTACGCCTGAAATGGACAGTGAACTGGCTCGGGCATATAACAATTTGGCAGAACCGGGGAACAGGGAGATGCTCCAAAAGGCTATCGGCCTGCTGAAGCCACACGAGGCATATTTTGAGGGCGATCACTGCTGGAACTACCGCATGGGCTATGCCTACTACTATCTTGATCAGGATTTGCCGGCTCTGCGTTATTTTGAACAGGCGTTGGCAGCTCGGCCCGGAGATGAGGACACGCAGACATTCATTGACGATTGCCTTCGCCGGCTGGCTCTGCCTCGCTTTGAGAAGAACTTTCGGCAGCGGACGCAGGAAGCCTGGTCAGCGTTTTCCGAAATCGAGGGGGAACTGCGCCAGATCATGGACGCCGACAAAACCCATGAGCGGGGAGAGGAACTGGGGGCAAAATGCGGCGATGCGCTGGAGCTGGCTCTCAACTCCGCCGCCTTTGAGCTGGGCTTCAACGGGGAAAAATATGAGCTGATCCTCAGCGCCGAGGGAATTCGAGCCAGACTGTTCCCTCTGGTCTACTTCCAGCGCCATGCTCCAGCGTCCGTGCTGGAGCGCTGGAACATTCTGGTGGGGCGTCAGATCTCTGAGGGATTTTATATTCGGGCGGGAGAAACAGAGATTCGCTCAGAAGATGTGCAGGTCTGGGCAGAGAAGAAAGAAGACCGTGTCTCTTTGACCCTGTATTGCGAAAAACTGCTGCCGCTGCTGAAAGACGATGCAGAGAAAGCGTGGTGGCTGGCCTATACGCTCACCGATCAGGTTTTAGGAGAGATATCTGCCATTGCGCTCGTTAACGATCTGAATCTGGTGGAACGGCCAAAGCAGGGAACATCTGTTCTGTTGTCAGTTCTGTGCGAAACTCTCCGGGATATGGGGTATAAGCTGTGGAACGATGCACAGGACTATCTGGATAACAGTTATATCGGCTATCAGTTGAAGCCGGTAGAGGACCCGGACGCTGACTGGCGGCTGGATGTTTACACTGGTTCTGCCCGGCTGCCAGTTCTCATTAACGAATATATGAGCGCCGAGAGCGACACTATTGACGAATATAACCAATATGGTATCGTGGCTGGTTTCCTGTGTTATCCTTTGGCTGCTTTTGAAGGTGAAAAACGAGCCGAACATATTTTGCAATTCCGGGAGGCCCTGCAAAAAGCCATCCAGGAACATGCCGGGGACGATGCTGTCACCTTTCTTGGCGGCGCCACCGGTCTGTACTATGGGTATCTGGACTTTATTGCCTGGGATTTGCCTGCCGTACTGGAAGCGTCCAGAGAATTCTTTGCTGGAACCAATCTGTCTTGGGGTGGTTTCCATGTATTCCGCCGGAATGTGAGAACTGTTCGCCTGTGGGAGCAGGAAAAAGAGCCGGAAGTTGACCCGGAGACCGGTTCCCTGCTTTCCGCACATGATATTGAAAAGCTGGAGTCCTTTGATGATGGTGTATCAGGCTACTTTGGGAAAATGCTCCAATGGCTGGAGGATTTTATATCGCAAGGCGTGAAAGAGGGCAAATTTACTCAACGGCAGGCCCGGCAGGATCTCCAGATCGCCCTGTGGTATTCTTTTGCCTGTAACAATCTGGACGTGTACCGATACTACTACAAGGCGGCTCAGTGGATGAAGGATTCGGAGAGAAACGCAGGAGGCTGCGCCATGTGGTACTACCGATATTCGGTGGCCTTAATGTACTGCGGACGGTTGGAAGAAGCTCTGGCTTATGCGGAAAAAGGCATTCAGGAAGAGCCGGATTACCCATGGATCTGGCTGCAAGCAGGCAAGCTGCGTAGTCACTTTGGCGACAAAGCAGGCGCTTTGGATGCAGTGGCTCACGGTCTTGCTCTGGAACCCGGCGATTATGAGTTCCTGACCCTGAAAAGCGAAATCGAGGCAGGAGAGCCGCTGGAACGGATGGAGTACCACTGGATCAATCCTGATGCCGACCGGGCTCTTCAGCAGGGTCTGGATGAATACGCCGATGATAAACAGCGTACCATTTCCTGCATTACTGTCAATGCGGAGGGATTGGAGCGCTTTTGGAACATCTTTGGTCCGAAACCAGAACCGTATACGCCCAATGCACCCTTTACCCAGTTTCCTTATACCGTGAACGGTCGCACTTTTGATCTGGTATTTCAGATGAATGAGGGCGGGATGTCCAAGCTGCATACGGACTGGCTGGAACAGCTGAAAGGCTGGCTTCAGGAGGGGCGCTGGCTGGAACGGAATCATCCGGACGGCAGAGCGGCGAAGCTGGACACCGTAATGGTGGGTTTGGACTACCGCGTTGGCCTGCTCTACAAGTTGACGGAGAAAGACGAATATTTCCAGATTTTTCTCAATCCAGACGGAACAGAGGTGGAGGATGCGTTCTGGTCCTCAGAGGAAAACAGTGGACCGGAGCTTTACACCAGGGAAGAAATGTCTGCGGTGGAACAGCATATTGCAAGATACTTTGGGGAGTTCGACAAGGTGTTCCATGAGCTGGTTTCTCCTGACATCCACGTGGACGTCTGCGTGGTTCCGCCTACCGATGAACAAAATTACTATATGCTGATTACCATGGGCATGGGAGCTCACCAGATGAATGTGCCGGGGGAACTGGCAGAATACAAATTGGAGCGGGCGGAGCTGGCTATCTCCCTGCCGCCGAACTGGAAGCTTGATGATGAGTCTATGAAGGATGAGCAGTGGTACTGGCCAATCCGTCTGCTGAAATGTCTGGCTCGCCTGCCCATTACATCGGATACCTGGCTGGGCTGGGGGCATACTATGGATAATCAGAACCCCTTTTCGGAGGATACAGAACTTTGCGCGGCTATTTTGGTTGGGCCTCAAAAGGATGGCAGCCATCTCTGCCAGCTGCCCGGCGGAGAGGAGGTCAACTTCTATCAGGTTATTCCTCTATACCGGGAGGAAGTGGAGTATAAGCTGGAACACGATGCAGAAGCCCTGTTCGAGAAAATGGCGGATGTCGATTTTGTGGTGCATCCAAACCGGGCAAACAGCATGGCTAATGCTAAGAATAATGCCGGTAATCTGAGCTAACTTTCATAAGCAAATCTGTTGGGGAAAATTCTGGCAGGAGCTGCCGTAAATAACCTGTGAAGTCGTAAGAAAGCAGCGTTTATGCCGGTTTGCGTTGCTTCAGCAGGTATTTTGACAACAATTTGATAATAGCTTTTGTCTTGCCGTTATCATTGGGTTGCGGAATGATTAACAGGCTGTTTGTATGGCGAAAGAAGGCCCTTAGCTGTAGGTAATCACTTATAGCTAAGGGCTTTTTATCGTTTTTATGAAAGTATGAGTTCCATTACGTAATTTGTAAGAAATACATTATGTCGTTGCACCTGTTGCTCTTTTACGACTGTGTAGCCTCTTTTTTCAAAAAAAACTCGTGCGGTAATTGAAGCATGCGTGGTGATTTTGGGGCTATTGACAGATTTCTCTAGTTTATCACAAAGAGCAGTGGCAATTCCCTGGCGCTGATAGTCAGGGTGGACAAATAAGCGGTCTAAATAACCTGTTTTATCAATATCGCCAAAACCAGCAATGATATCATCTATTTCTGCAATTACTGTGTAGTGCGCCAGAAGAGAATCATTCCATATTTTTAAATCGATGTTTCCGCTAGCCCATGCATTGATTTGTTCATCAGAATAATCCTTTGTGTTGACTGTATGGACGGTATGGTAGAACAGATTGGCAAGTATTTTACAATCAGATGGTTGATATGCTCTTAAAAGCATCTTAAGCGGCGCCTCCTGCGGGATTTAGTCTTTCAAATCATTTTATCAATGCGAGAATCAGTTGTCCACGGTGGTCTTTGCTGCTTGCTTGCCCCACACTTCTATGTCCTTTTCGATTCCTTTCTGCCAATTCTTTAATGTTTCAACCGCATCTGCCGTGACAGGGAGGTGCAGCGGTGCGTCCTGCATATCGGAAACCTCCACGATCAGTTTGGCAATTTTATCCGGATCGCCAGTCTGTTCATGGTGACTGTTTGCTTGCATAAAGTCATCCTGCCAGCGGTTTTCATCATAATCTGCGATGGAAATATCAGGCTCCATGCACATATTGCCCTTATCATAGAAGCTTGTGCGAACCATTCCCGGTACAACATTCGTGACTTTGATTCCAAAAGGCGCAACTTCAAAAGCCAGAGAAGTTGAAAATCCGGTAACGGCAAATTTTGAGCTGTGGTAAACAACGGGGCCAGGAGCGTACCCTGCCCCGGAAGCAATATTAAATATATGGCCGGAACGCTGTTTGCGCATAACCGGCAGTACTGATCTGGTAACACGCAGCATACCGAAGAAATTTACCTCAAACAGCTCCCGGATATTGTCCTCGCTGGTTTCCTCAAAATTTGTGATTCTGCCGTGGCCTGCATTATTGACCAGAACATCGATTCGTCCAAACCGGGATACAGCTTTTTGGACAGCAGACTTATACACAGCTGCGTTTAAATCGGAGACGTCCAGCCGAAGATTCAGAGTGTTCTTCTCATAGCCTTGGGGCGCAGAAAAATCATTTTCTTTTCTCGTTGCAGCTACTACGTAATTTCCTGCTTCCAAGGCCGCGCGTGCAATCGAATAACCGATTCCTTTTCCTGCGCCGGTAATCATCCATACTCGTTTCATCATGATTCACCTCTTACCTCTTAAGAATTTAGATGCCTGTGGATATATAGACATTATAGCAACGCTAAATTTAAATCTCAATAATTAATGAATGAAATCCAGAGGTGGATGTGATATATAAAAAGCCTGATAACGACCTGACATAACACGCTCTTATTTTATTGCAGGCTACAGTTTGGCTATTTGATTGACATAAGCAAAATTTTGAGTATAATATACTCGTATATATTATTTATAATACTATGACACCTACCGGGGTGTCAGAATGCGGATGCATCTTTGTTTGCGGCGTGAGGTCTTAGAAGCCGTGAACACAGGTGCTTTTTTGTTTAGAAAGGGGAAACTATTATGAAAATTTTGGAAGAATTTGTTGTCTTAGGCGGCTATGGCCGTGCCTTTACTGTTAAAGCAAATCAGTACGTTACGGTTACTGATTTGGAGGGGGAACAGGTCGTAGATTTTATGGCGTTCTGCCAGCCTGATGCCAAAGAGTTTCTATCCATGTCCCGTTGCCGCCTTGGTATGCGCAGAAACAATTTTACGGTAGGCGATACTTTGGTGACGAATTTCAATAATCCGATGCTTGCGGTTGTTGAGGATACTTTTGGAATTCACGATTCTACCTATGCCGCCTGTGATACCGCAGAACATCTGCGGTATGGCGGAACGATTGATGAGCGCACCTGTCAGCAGAACTTTAAGGAAAACCTTGCACCATATGGTATAGAAGAATGGCGCATTCCAGATCCATGGAATTTATTTCAAAACACGCCGGATATGAACGCGATTGCGGCGGGCGGACAGGGCAGTGAACTGAAACACTCATGTGCCGGCGATTACATCATGTTAAAGTTTCTAACTGATGCATTAGTAGCCGTTTCAGCCTGCCCGTTTGTTTTGATGGGATTTAATGGCGGCAAAGCGACGCCAATAAAAATCACCATTTCAGAATAATAAATTCAGGCGACTATTTTCACGCCTAAGTAATCGTTCTTTTTTACTTCAACAATGTCGCTGTCTCGATTAATTGCAAACGGATTCATTATAAAAACAGTGTGGAACTCTAAACTGTAATTCTGGTTTGTTTAGAGAAAATTTTTATGCTTGCGCGCAGGGTATTTTAATGCTAATATAAAAAGAAAGCTTCTCTTTGGCGGGTTAGGGCATGACTGTGAGAATTAAAGAAAGGGTGTGGCTAATATGAATCAAACCATCAAAGATATGCTGGAAAGGCGGAGTATTCGAAGATTCAAACCGGACATGATTGAGCGGGAACTGATCGATCAAATTATCGAGGCCGGTCTTTACGCTGCCAGCGCCAGAGGGCAGCAGGCAACGCGCATTATTGCCGTGACTAACAAAGAGCTGCGGAATAAGATCGTGGAGGATAATCGGAAGATAGGCGGCTGGGAAGACGGCTTTGATCCGTTTTATGGCGCGCCGGTAATTCTAATTGTGCTGGCGGAAAAAGATTGGCCTAACCGGATATATGATGGCAGCCTGGTGATGGGGAATCTAATGCTGGCGGCTCATGCGCTTGGCTTGGGTAGTTGCTGGATTCACCGCGCCAAAGAAGAGTTTGAGATGGAGGGGTATAAATCCCTGCTGGCCAGCTTAGGCATGGCGGGCGAGTTCGAAGGGATCGGCCACTGCGCACTGGGTTATGTGGACGGTGAACTTCCGCTTGCAGCGCCTCGGAAAGAAAACCGTGTGTTTTATGTGTAGCAGGTTTGAATTTGCCGGCTGAGCTAACATGACAGAGGCTTTTAAGCAGCGTTATTTTGTTTGATGTTTACGCGCGGGCTATAATGAGAACGATAAAGCGGGAGTTGATTATGCTTAAACAGTATGTTGTCGATGCTTTTACGGACAGTGTTTTTCATGGCAATCCGGCGGCCATTTGTGTGCTTGACGATTGGTTGCCGGAAGAAACCATGATGAATATTACGCAGGAGAATAATCTTTCAGAGACGGCTTTTGCGGTTAAAGAAGGGGAAAAGTATCATCTGCGCTGGTTCACGCCCGGCGGCGAGATCGACTTGTGCGGCCATGCGACGCTGGCATGCGGATATGTGCTGCTGAATTACTATATTCCGGACGCAAATCGGGTTGTTTTTACCACGCTTAGCGGTGAATTAATTGTGAACAGGCTGGGCAAACTGCTGGAAATGGAATTCCCGGCGTATCGTCTGAAGCAGGTGCCGGTAACGCAGGCAATGACGGAAGCTCTTGGCGCTTCCCCGCTGGCGGCGTATATGGGGCGGGATCTGCTTTGTATTATGCAGGATGAGGCTACGCTGAGAAATCTGCAACCTAATATGGCCAAGGTCAAACAACTGGACGGTTTGCTGCTGCAAGTGACGGCCAGGGGTACGCAAACTGATTGCGTTTCGCGGAGCTTTGCGCCTAAGCTGAATGTTGGCGAAGACCCGGTATGCGGCTCCGGTCATTGTCATATAGTGCCGTATTGGGCGGCTATGCTGGGCAAGCAGGATATTGTGGCGTATCAGGCGTCTAAGCGCGGCGGAACTCTTTATTGCCGCCTGGAGGGCGGCAAGGTGTTTTTAGCCGGCCAGGCGGTGTTGTTTGCCGTTTCAGAAATCATGTTGTGAAACTGTCATATAGCGCCAAAACAGTCTGAACATGCAATAACAGTGGATTTAAATGCACCCCGCTTCGGCAGGGTGCATTTTTAGACGGGAATTGTAATGTATACATACGCTTGGCCTCTTGACTTTTAGAGGGGGCGAATGGTTTAATATAATCATCTTGCGAGTTAGGGAGTGAGACGTATGGCCGAAAAACGGCTTTTTTGTCCGGAGGAAAAAATCAGAGAGGCGGCGGAGCAATTTGGTACGCCATTTCATTTATATGACGAGAGGGGTATCCGGCGGCAGGCGCGGGAGCTGCTTGCTGCGTTTGCCTGGGCGCCAGGCTTTCGTGAGCATTATGCCGTGAAAGCGCTGCCGAATCCTTACATACTGGAAATTCTGCGCGAAGAGGGGCTGGGGGCGGATTGCAGCTCCTATGCCGAGTTGCTGATGGCTGAGGCCGTGGGTATGCGCGGGGCGGAAATCTGTTTTACCTCCAACAACACCCCGGCGGAAGAATTCGCCAAGGCGCTGGCTCTGGGCGCTACCGTTAATCTGGACGATTTTTCGCATATTGCGTTTTTAGAGCAAAACTGCGGCCTGCCGGAGTTGCTTTCGTTCCGCTATAATCCTGGCGCGGCGCGGGGCGGCGGTAATGCGATTATCGGCCGGCCGGAGGAGGCAAAATATGGTATGACGCACGAGCAGCTGCTGAGGGCGGTGGAAGTCTGCCGTGCCAAAGGAGTGCAGCGTTTCGGTCTGCACACCATGATCGTCTCTAATGAGCTGGCAGCGGATTATATCATTGGTACTGCTACCATGATGTTTGAGCTGGCGGTGGAAATCAAAGATAAGCTGGGCGTGGCCGTGGAATTCATCAATCTTGGCGGCGGTTTGGGGCTGGCATATCGCCCGGACGAACCGGATCTGGATATAGCTGCCGTTGGCAAGGGCATACGCCGCGAATATGAACGGCTGTTGGCGCCTGCCGGTCTTGGCGGAGTGACACTGGCGATGGAAAGCGGGCGTTTGATGACCGGACCGCACGGCATTTTGGTGACCAGGGCGGTGCATACAAAGAATATCTATCGCCATTATATCGGCGTGGACGCGTGCATGGCGCATCTGATGCGTCCGGCGATCTACGGCGCGTATCATCATATCACGGTGCTGGGCAAGCAGACCCAGCCCGCGGATCATGTGTATGACGTGGTGGGGTCGCTGTGCGAGAACAACGACAAATTTGCCGTGAACCGGTCGTTGCCGGAAATCCAGGTGGGGGATCTGCTGGCTATTCACGATACGGGAGCGCATGGGCTGACGATGGGCTTCAATTACAATGGCAAACTGCGCTGCCAGGAGCTTTTGCTGCAGGAGAATGGCACGCTGCGGCGGATTCGCCGGTCAGAAACGATGGCCGATTTGTTTGCGACGCTGGATTATCCGGGGTTAAAGACGGAGTAAAAGGACATGCATAACAACGAAACGCCGCTGGTGGACGCGATTGCGGCATATATTGCCAAGGGGCGGCAGCGCGGTCATATGCCGGGGCATAAGGGGCAGGCCAGGGGCTTGCTCTCGAGTTTTGGCGAGCTTGCGGCTTGGGATGTTACTGAGGCTGATGGGCTGGATGATCTGCACGCGCCGGAGGGGGCGATCCTCTGCGCGGAGCATTTGATGGCGCTGGCTGTGGGCGCGCTCAAGGCGTATTTTCTGGTGAACGGGGCAACGGCGGGAATACAAGCGGCCATTCTTGCGGCGGTAAAGCCGGGGGAGATGTTGCTGTTGCCTCGGAATGCGCATCGTGCGGCCTGGACGGCTATGGCGTTGGGGGATATTCGTCCGCTGTGGCTGGAAGTGCCTCAAACGGCGGCGGGGTTACCGCTGGCCGTGATGCCGGAACAGGTCGAGCAGGCGCTATCTGCCCACCCGGAGGTAAAAGCGGCATTTTTCGTCTATCCCAGCTTTTACGGTGTTTGCGGCGATTTAGCAGGCTGCCTGGCGGCGGCGCGCCGGCATGGCGTTACCACTATCGTAGACGAGGCGCATGGCGCGCCCCTGCCGTTTATAGCGCCGGACTTGGCGGCGGCGCGGCTGGGAGCGGATCTGGTGATTGATAGCTGGCATAAAAGCATGGGCAGCCTTGGTCAGACGGCTGTGCTGGGCTGCAACCGTCCTGATTTGCATCCGGAGCATTGGCTGACGCTGCTGCAAACCAGCAGTCCTTCTTATCCTCTGTTGGCGTCACTGGACGCGGCGCGGGCGGAATGGCAGGAGCAGGCGGTGGCATGGGCGGGGCAGTTGCGTCAGGAACGCCGTTTACTGGAGAACGCACTCGCCGGGGCGGCGAATCTGCGCTTGATTGACGGGGCTGATTTGCCCGCAGGGTTCGCTTATGACGATACGAAAGCCCTGCTATACAGTGCTGTGGGGCATAGCGGCGGTCAGATTGCCGGAAAACTGCGCGAATGCGGCTTGGAACCGGAGTTTGCCGCGGGCCGCTTTGCCTTGCTGCTGCTGACTTATGCCGACACGGCGCCGGATAGCCTGGCGGCGTCATTAGCGGCGGCAGACGCAAAACTTACGGCAGTTAACCCGGAGGGTGCGCCTGACCCGGCGGCGCTGCCGTTGCCGGAACAGGCTATAACGCCGTTTTACGCTGCACACGCTGATACAAAAGATATACCTCTTGCTGCTGCGGCTGGCTGCATATCCGCGGGCTTATTGACCCCGTATCCGCCGGGCATACCTGCCGTTGGCATGGGCGAGGTGATTGAGGCCGAAATGGTGGAAAAGCTGCAAGAGCTTATGGCGTCAGGCGGTAAAGTGCAGGGCGTTGCCAAAGGCAATGTCACGGTTATATGCCAGAAACAACAATAGCATGTTGTATTCGGGCTTGTTGTGACAGGCAATTTGCGCCTTGACCTTGGGCGTAAATTGCCATATTATATAAATTAGAAAAAAACGTGCATCTTTTAATATATACTGGGAGCTTTAATATATGTCTGATGGTTTGTTTATCACGTTAGAAGGCGTTGAGGGCGCTGGCAAAACAACGCAGGCCAAGCAGCTGGCGGAGTGGTTATCCGGGCTGGGGCTTCCTGTGCTGGCAACGCGGGAGCCGGGCGCGGGGTTGATTGGCGCGCAAATCAGGCAGGTATTGCTTAACCCGGCGAACACCGAACTTGCCCCGATGACCGAGGCGCTGCTGCTGGCGGCGGATCGCGCCCAGCATGTGGCTGAAACGTTGCGCCCTGCTCTGGCGGCGGGTAAGATCATCGTTTGTGATCGTTATGCGGACTCGTTTTTCGCGTATCAGGGCTATGGCCGGGGTCTGAATATGGCGGAACTTATCTCGCTGAACGAAGCGGCGGCGGGCGGCCTTATCCCGGATATTACACTTTTGCTGGAACTGCCGCCTGATGAGGGGCTTAAACGGGCGGCCAAGCGCGGTGCGAGCGACCGTATGGAACAGGAGCAGCTGGATTTTCACCGGCGTTTGAGCGACGGTTATCAAAAGTTGGCGGAGGCTTTCCCGCAGCGTATTAGACAGATCAACGCAGCGCAGGAAGAGACGCTGGTGCAGGCGGATATGCGGAAGGTTCTGCTGCCGCTGCTTTATGAGAGAGGGCTGGTGCGTGATGTTGTACGATAAGCTGGCGGGCATTGTTGCCTCTGGCAAAATCAGTCATGCCTGGCTGTTGACGGGGCGGCCGGAGCAAGCGCTGGAACAGGCGGTGCAGTTGGCGCAGGCACTGTTATGCCATCACCTGGGCGAGGACGGGCAACCCTGCGGCAAATGCGCCAGCTGCAAAAAACTGGCGGCAGGCAATCACCCGGATTTGCAGCTGGTGCTGCCGCGCGGCGCCAGCGTCAAAATCGAGCAGACTCGCGCCATGCAGTATATGGCGAATCTGGAGGCATATGAAGGCGGACGGCGTGTGGTGATTATTCATCAGGCGCATACCATGCCGCCGGCTGCGGCTAATAGTCTGCTGAAAATTCTGGAAGAGCCGCAGGAGGGGCTGTTTTTTATCCTGACTGCGCCGCTGGGCGACAGCCTGCTGGAAACGATACTCTCCCGTGTGGTGTGGCTGCGTCTGCCGGACGATTTGCCGGGCTGTGGGGATGACGTGTATTATTCTGCTTTATTGCCGGAAATGGCGCAGGAGCAGGAGCTTATCTGCGCTATGCGGGAAAAATGCCGGCGTTTGTTTGAACTGCTTTCGGCGGCGGACAGCGGCGCGGCGTTGCTGGTGCTGGCTAAAAGTTTCCGCGACGAAAAGCTAGCCGCAGGCGTCAAACGCTCGCAGGCGGTTTTTTTGGCAGAGTTGTTGGCGGCGCTGAATGAACAGGCTGCCGGGGCTATCAAGCATGCGGCGGGCGAGGATTTTAAGCTGGCGTATGCTTCCCGCCTGCTGTTTGACGGGCAGGAGGCGTTGGCAGCAGGTCTGCTTACCGAAGATGCGGCGCGCGATATCGCAGGTAATATTAACGGCACGTTGACGCTTTCTGTGCTGTTTCTGCGCATTTATAATTTAAGGAAGCAATAAATTTTGACGGCTCTACCTTGCACTTTGCGACGTTTTGTGTTACGCTAAAAGATAGGGTATTTATAGCTTGACGCGGGCGCTTAAAGGCGGCCTAAACTGGGCATAAATATATGGATGAAAGAGCAAAGTGAGGACTTATCTATGGTACAAGTGGTGGGCGTGCGTTTTGAGCGCGCCGGGAAAATATATTATTTTAAGCTTAATGGGGTGGATGCTGTTTTCGGCGACCACGTTATCGTGGAGAGCAGCCGCGGCCTGGATTATGGCACGGTGGCCACGCCTGCGCAGGAAGTGGATGAGCAAAGTCTATCTCAGCCGCTGAAGCCGCTTATCCGTCTGGCAACCGACGATGACGAGCAAAGCTATCAGGAGAATAAGGCCAAGGAACCGGCGGCTTTTGAATTCTGCCAGCAGCAGATCATCGCGGCCAAACTGCCGATGAAGCTGATCAAAGCCAGCTATACGTTTGACGGCAGCAAAATCGTGTTTTATTTCACGTCGGACAATCGAGTGGATTTCCGTGAGCTGGTGAAAGTTCTGGCCGGGCATTTTCACACGCGCATTGAGCTGCGTCAGGTTGGCGTGCGGGATGAGGCGCGCCTGGTGGGGGGATATTCCACCTGCGGGCGCGAGCTTTGCTGCGCCTCTTTTCTGGATGGATTTCATCCCGTTTCCATCAAAATGGCGAAGAAGCAAAATCTGGCGTTGAATCCGGCCAAAATTTCCGGTGTGTGCGGCAGGTTGATGTGCTGCTTATACTACGAATATGACGAGAACTCGCCAGAACTTGCCGGGCAGGACGAACCGAAGCCGGCTCTTGCCGCCTGCGATAAAAATTGCAGCGACTGCACAGCCAAAACCTGTGGCGTGCGTGAGCGGCTGGCGGCGCTTTCTGTTGACGATGTGCCTGATCTGGCGTCGGCGGAGCTGGCGGCGGTATCCGATGATATGCCAGGTGAAAACTTGCCTGATAAGCGTTCCGATAAGTCAGAACAAAAGGGCGGCGGCACACTGCGGCGCAATTCCAGAAGACCGGGCAACCGGCGCGGCGGCGGGGCGCACCGCCCCAATCAACCGAAGCAGGACAGGCAGAGGGAGAGTGAGCAACATGGCGCTGCGGAATGAAATTTGGGAGATTGAAGAGGCTCTGGCGGCGTTGCAGGATCGTTTGCAGGAGCTGCGGCTGAAAGTGGACTCGCTGGAGGTGCAGAACGCTCGCCTGCTGGAGCGCCTGAGTGAGGAAAACATCAAGAGCGAGGGAGTGGAGGAGCTAACCAAGCTTTATGACGAGGGCTATCACATTTGCGCCACCTATTTTGCGCAGAACCGTCATGGCGAGGAGTGTCTGTTCTGCCAGAGCTTTTTGAAGGAGAACGCTTGATTTATGGCAGCTAACAAGTCCGGGGCGTTGCTTTGCCGCCCCGGCGAAGTCATAATTGATTTGCGAGAGCGAGGATTGAGGCTGCTGCAAGATCCTCGGTTTTTTTGTTTTTCCGGTGAGGCGGTGCGGCTGGCGGATTTTGCGGCGGACGCCTTGCCGGAAGCGCGGCGAGTTATCGAGTTGGGCAGCGGCAACGGTGGGCTGACGTTTTATTTATGGGCGAAGCTCAATGAGGCCAGTTGCACTGGTCTGGAAATCATGTCTGCCAATGTGAGCCTGGCGCAGCGCAGTATCGAATTGAATCATAACGTGCCGGAACTGTTGCGGCAGATACGCTTTGTTTGCGGTGATTGGCGTCAGATATCACAATATTTTCCCGCCGCCGGGTGCGATTTGGTTGTCAGCAATCCTCCGTTCTGGCGGGCTGAAGCAAGCCGGCTTAGTCCCTGTCTGGAGAGGCGGGCGGCGCGGATTGAGTGCTTTGGCGGTTTGAAGTCGCTTATACAAGCGGCTGCCTATATTCTTGCTCCTGGCGGACGGTTTTGTCTGCTGCTGCCGGAAGAGCGTCAGAACGAGGCGGCGGCAAAACTGACGGCGACGGGTTTGGTTATTACGCAGATTGAGCATTGGCAGCGGCGGGTGTTGTTTGCTGCGGCCAAAGTGGAATAAAGGCGGTGAAAAAATGGAAGAGCCTAAGATAAAGCAGAAACGCGGCAAATTGTCACTGGTGGCGACGCCGATTGGTAATCTCGCCGACCTATCGGAGCGGCAGCGTGATACTTTGGCCGCAGCCGATCTGGTGGCGGCGGAGGATACCCGGCACAGCGGTTTGCTGCTGGCTCATTTAGGGCTTAAGAAGCCGCTTTTGAGCTACTATAAACATAACGAGGCCGGGCGCGAGGAGGAATTGCTGGCGAAGCTGGCGGCGGGTGAGAATATCGCCTTGATCAGTGACGCGGGTACGCCTGGTATCTGTGACCCGGGATCGTCAATACTATTGGCGGCGGCGCAGGCGGGATTTGAGGTGGATGCGATTCCTGGTCCCTGTGCAGCCATTCAGGCGCTGGTGCTTTCCGGCCTTCCTACTGAGCGGTTCGCTTTTGAGGGTTTTCTGCCACGCGGTAAAGTGAAGCTGGAATTTTTGCAAAAACTGGCGGCTGAGGAGAGGACGCTTGTTTTCTATGAAGCGCCGCACCGTCTGCGGGAAACCATGCAAATGCTGGAAGAAGTATTTGGCGGCGGACGTAGAATGGCCGTCTGTCGGGAATTGACCAAGAAGTTTCAGGAAGTGCAGCGCGGCACGGTAGCAGAGCTTGCCGCAGTTTGGCAGGAGCGTGAGCCCAGGGGCGAATACGTGCTGGTGTTGGAAGGCTGCGATGAGGCTTGTCACAGGCCGGAGGTTGGTGAGGAGCAACTGAAAGCGGAGCTTAAACGTCTGCTGGACGGGGGTATGAAGCACAAAGCCGCAGCCCGCGAGATAGCGGCGCGCTACAGTCTCCCTGTAAGCAGGGTTTACGCGCTGGGCCTGGTATTAAAACGGGAATAAAGTGGTATTTTGCCGCCAAAAAAAGGAAATGGCGGCAAAAGCCAGAATAAATAAAAGTTAATGATTTTGTTTTGGAGGGTTTGATGATGACAGAGAAACCGACCTTTTATATCACTACGCCGATCTACTACCCCAGCGACAAGCTGCATATCGGCCATGCTTATACAACCGTGGCTGCCGACGCGATGAAGCGCTATAAAAAGCAGCGTGGTTATGATGCGTATTTTTTGACCGGCACTGATGAGCACGGCCTGAAAATTCAACAGCGCGCTGAGGCCGCGGGACAGACGCCGAAAGAGTTTGTGGATGGTATTGTGGACGGCATCAAGAGCCTTTGGCGGCTGCTGGACATCGACTATGACGATTTTATCCGTACTACCGACGCGCGGCATGAGCAGGTGGTGCAGAAGCTGTTTCAGAAGATCTACGACCAGGGTGATATTTATAAGGCCGAGTATTCCGGCTGGTACTGCACGCCGTGCGAGACATTCTTTACGGAGCGTCAGCTGGCGGAGGGGCATACCTGCCCGGATTGCGGCCGCCCGGTGGAAATGGCGCATGAGGAAAGCTATTTCTTCCAGATGAGCAAATACGCCGATCGTTGGCTTAAGTTCATCGAGGAGAATCCCGATTTTATCCAGCCGGAGACGCGCCGCAACGAGATGATCAGCTTTGTGAAGCAGGGGCTGGAGGATCTGTGCGTTTCCCGCACCACGTTTGACTGGGGCATTAAGGTGCCGTTTGATGAAAAGCACGTGGTTTACGTGTGGTTTGACGCGCTGGTCAACTATATCTCCGCGCTGGGTTTCGGCTCTGGCGACGATGCGAAATTCCAGAAATACTGGCCTGCCGATGTGCATTTGATGGCGAAAGATATTATCCGCTTCCATTCTATTATCTGGCCAATAATCCTGATGGCGGCGGGTGTGGAGCTGCCGAAGAAAGTTGTTGCACATGGCTGGTTGCTGATGCAGGATGGCAAGATGAGTAAAAGCAAAGGCAACGTTGTTGACCCGGTGGTGCTGGTGGAAAAATACGGCGTGGATGCAATCCGCTTCTTCCTGCTGCGCGAGATGGCCTATGGCATGGACGCCAATTACAGCGAGGAGGCGCTTATCAACTGCATTAACACCGACCTTGCCAATGATTATGGCAATTTGCTTTCCCGCACCACTGCGATGATCACCAAATTCTTGGGCGGCGTGGTGGAGCCAGGCGCCGAGGGCACTGAGTTTGATGTGGAGCTGAAAGAGCTGGCTGCTGCTACTCCCGCTAACATGGCGCAGTATATGGACAAGGTAGATATTGCCAATGCAGTGGCTGAGGTGTGGAAACTGGTGGCCAAGGCCAATAAGTACGTGGATGACACCGCGCCTTGGGCGCTTAATAAGAACGGCGAGACAGAGAAGCTTAAAACTGTGATGTATAATCTGGCCGAGGTTTTGCGGCAGGTGACCATCCTTATCACTCCCGTTATGCCGCACGTGGCCGAAAAGGTCTGGGCTCAGCTGGGGCTTTCTTCGGAGCAGGCTGGCAGCGACTGGACGGCGCTTGAATGGGGCGGCTTCCCCGCGGGCGCCAAGATTTCGCGCGGCGAGCCGATATTCCCTCGTATTGATACGGCAAAGGCTCTGGGCGCTGAATAAGGATTTGATATTAGGAGTTCATTATAAAATGGATAAATTACGGCTTTTTGATACCCATTGCCATTTAAACGATGCGAAGCTGGCGCGGGATATTGCTGGAACTCTGGAGCGTGCGGAAGCCGCCGGCGTCCGTAAGATGGCGGTGGTGGGCTGCGATTGGCGCAGTTCTCTTTATGCCGTGCATTTGGCGGAAAAATATCCGCAGTTGATCGCACTGGTGGGGTTTCACCCATCGGATAGCGCTGGTCTGAATGAAAAAGTGCTGGCTGAACTGGCGGAGCTGGCCGCGTTACCGCAGGTGAAAGCGGTGGGCGAGATCGGTCTGGATTATTATTGGCCGGAGCCCTCGCATGATGTACAGCGGTACTGGTTCATTGAACAGATACATCTGGCGAAGGACTTGCACAAACCAATTGCTATCCATGACCGGGAGGCGCACGGCGACGTCTTTAACATCATTCGGGAGGAGAACGCGGGCGAATACGGCGGCGTTATGCATTGCTTTTCCGGCAGCTGGGAGCTGGCCAAGGAGGCGCTGCGCCGCAACTTCTATATTTCGCTGGCAGGTCCTGTGACGTTCAAAAATTCGCGTCAGCTGCCGGAGGTGGCCAAAAACTGCCCACTGGACAGGCTGTTGATCGAAACGGACAGTCCGTATCTTGCGCCGGAACCGCACCGCGGCACCACCAATGAACCTTCCAACGTCTATTTTGTGGCGGAAAAAATTGCGGCTATTCGCGGTATCAGCGTGGAAGAGGTGGCCGAAGCCACTTATGAAAATGCCTGCCGGCTATACGGTATATAATGGCAGACAATATGTTAATGATTGCTGTGAACCAAGCGCGTTTGGCGGGCTTAAGCCCTGCTGTAACGCGCTTGTTGCTTTAGATGAAAATTCCTGGGTATAAAAACCGGACGACAGCATATAATCAGAATAAGGCGTGGGGAATATAGGCCTAACCCCCGGCCAATTTGACAAAACAGCGTTTTTAGGTTAAAATATATGAAAAAGGCCGGCCAAAATGGCAGTCGCGTGGCGCAAAGTGCGGCTTTTTGCCGCCCAAAATAATAAAATGTGGGGCGCGTGTGGAGCTGGCCGCAAAACCTGAAAACACGGAAAAAGGAGGGCGACTTTTTGGTACAAAAACAGAATAACGAGCAGGCGTTTTGGCAGTTCGATCGCTTAAGAGCCGCCAGACCGCGCCGCCGGCTTTGCAAGCTGAATCTGACGGTGTTTGTCCTGTTGCTGGTCATGCTGTTTGGTATCGCCGCCTTTGCTTATGCCATGACGGAAAAAAAGGTGGAACTGATTGATGACGGTATCGTCCGTACCGTGGCCACCCGTGCCAACACCGTGGGTGATTTTCTACGTCAGCAGGATATTATGTTGGGCGAGCTGGACGTGGTGGAACCGGCCGAGGACGCCGGACTGGAGGACGAGGCACAGGTGGTTATCCGCCGCGCCTTTGATGTGGCGGTCACGGCAGATTTCCAGACGAAAAGTTATCTTACCCAGCCGCAGACGGTGCGCGATTTTCTTGCTGCCAACAATGTAACATTGGGTGAGCATGACTGGGTGAGCCCCGCGCTGGATCACGTGCTGGCTAAGGGCGAGAATGTGGTTGTTAACCGCATAACCTATCGTCAGACGCAGGTGAAAGAGGCCATTGTTCCTCAGACGGTGCGACGCGAGGACGCGAGTATGAACGTGGGGCAGAGCAAGATCATACAGGAGGGCAAGGCGGGCGAAAAGACCATCACCAGTTTGGTGACGTATAAGGATGGTGTGCCGATCGCCAAGCAGGAACTTTCCCGTGCGGTGACCACCGAGCCGGTCGAAAAGGTGATGGCGGTGGGAACGCGCCGGGTGATCAGCCGCGGCAATAAGACGTACGAATACACCGATATGTTGGCTATGAAAGCCAGCGCCTACACGCACACCGGCAATAACACCGCCAGTGGCACCAAGCCCAAGGCGGGTTATACCGTGGCCGTTGATCCTTCGGTTATTCCGTTGGGCTCAATGCTATATGTGGACGGCTATGGCTATGCAAAGGCGGAGGACACCGGCGGCGCTATCACTGGTAATCGTATAGATCTGTTCTTCAACAGTGAACAGGAGTGCCTGAACTGGGGCGTCCGTACCGTTCGTGTATATGTGCTGAAGTAAAAATTAAACTGTCAGGTTTAAACCAGCCGCAGCCTTTTGGCTACGGCTGGTTTTTTTGTGGTGGGAAGTATTGCCGGATTGTTGCGCTGCTTTGGGCGGCGGGTGGCAAGCCATGTGGAATTTTGGGGAAATATTCGGCAAATATGGGAAAAAACTCGGTTTGAACTACTTTTTGTAGTGGTTTGACGAAAAAAAATTCACTAAATATTGAAATATTATTGAAAATAGCAGAAAAATATGTTAAAATCGACATAGCATATAGTTGGAGGTGCAGGAATTGGGTCGATACTCTTCGCCAATCGTGACCAGCGCACTCACCGGCAGTGTTATATGGGTGGTGGACAGCATCATTTTCGCGCTTGGTCAGCCCAGTGTCTCCATCAGCGGCGCATTGTTTACTGAAGTTTCTGTTTTGCGATTGTCAGTGCGTTTGCTGGTGTTTTTGTGTTGCCTGCTTGTTGGTGTGTATTGGGGTTATCGCAGTGTTAGGTCTCATACCGAGCCTCTCGCAGGATTTCAGGCGGACGAGCTCTTTACGGATACGGATTATCTGGCCGCTTCGCATGACGCGGGTTTCAGCGGTGATGATACCCTGCGCGGTTTCAGCTATGTGGAGAGCGTGAACAAGAATCCCAACATTGATGTGGCGAACCGCCCTATATATTTTAGCGAACATATCAAACGCACTTTCAACCAGCCCTCGCGTCGTTCCAATGTCGTGAAGTGCGCCAAAGCCAAGCGCAAAGCGGAAGATTTGCGAACGGAGCGTTTCGCTGCCATTCAGAAGAACGATTCCCAGCTGCTGTGGCAGTATTGCGGTAAAATCGGCAGCGCTTTGAAACTTGATGTTAACGAGCTGGCGATCATTCGTACGCTTTGCTATGCCTATGACATTGGCCGTTCGGTGGACGGCGCAACATATGAAACGCACACTAAGCTGGGTGCTGATATTGTGGCTGATATTCCCGAGCTTGCTATGGCGGCAGAGCTGGTTCTGACTCACCACGAAAAGTGGGACGGCAGCGGTTTGCTTGGTCTTTCAGGGCTGGATATCCCGCTGGGTAGCCGTATATTTGCGCTGGCATGGGTGTATAACGCGTTCACCAAGCCGTACGGCGCGTGGCGTTTGTCAACTGAAGACGCGCTGGATATGCTGCAAATGTACGCTGGAACAGCGCTTGACCCTGAGTTGGTGGCGGTGTTTACGGGAATGTTCCGGCAGCACTCGCTGGCAAGTGATTTGTTTCCGGAAAACGGTCAGCTGCGCCAGATCGGTTAGAACTTAATATTGCTTACTGCGGCCTGCGCTTATGTGCAGGCCGTTTTTTTTTGCAATGAACAGGCAAAACCAGCCGCTCGCCGCATATATTGAGAGGGAGAATAGGGCGAGGAGTGTTGCGGAATGTGCGGAATTGCCGGGGAAATAAATTTGCAGGAGAATTTTGCTGAGGCAAAGCTGCCAACTTGGTGGGCGATGCAGGCGACGCTTAAGCGGCGCGGGCCTGATCAGGAGGGCCTTTTCTGGGACGGCCACGCGGCGCTGATTCACGCGCGGCTGGCGGTGGTTGACGTGGCCAAGGGACGTCAGCCGATGCATTTGGACTGGCAGGGGCGGCATTTGGTTCTGGTGTATAATGGCGAAATATATAATACTGAGGAGCTTAGACAAGAGCTTCTGGCTGTGGGTCATGATTTCCGTGGTCATTCCGATACTGAGGTGCTGTTGCACGGCTTTGCGGAGTGGGGCGAGGATCTGCTGTTGCGTCTGAACGGCATTTTTGCGTTTGCGGTGTGGGAACCGGCGGTGGGGCGGCTTTTTCTGGCACGCGACCGTTTTGGCGTAAAGCCACTGTTTTATGCCATGCGGGGGGATACTTTGCTGTTTGCTTCAGAAATCAAGACGCTGCTGGCACACCCGCAGGTAAAACCTCAGATCGACCGCCGTGGGCTGACGGAGGTGTTATATATGGGGCCGGGGCGCACGCCGGGCTGCGGTGTGTTCCTTGGAGTACGGGAGTTGCCGGCGGCTTGTATGGCGGTTTATGATGCAGCAGGCTGGCGGGAGCAGACGTATTGGCGTTTGCATGATGCGCCCTGTCATGATAGTTTTGCTGAAGCAGCAGCCAAGGTACGGCATTTGGTGGAGGACGCGATCAAGCGACAGCTGGTCAGCGATGTGCTGCTGGGTTGCTTTTTATCTGGGGGGCTGGATTCCAGTCTGATTGCTGCCGTGGCTGATAAATATTACACTGCAAGCGGGCGCAGGCTCAAGACGTTTTCTGTTACCTACCGTGATAATGAACGCTATTTCAAGCGCAGCAAATTCCAGCCGAACAGCGATGAAGAATTTATCCGGCGTATGAACAAATATCTGAACGCCGAAAATCATTTGGTGGTACTGGAGAGCGAGGCTCTGGCGCCGGCTCTGTTTGAAGCGGTGGAGGCGCGCGATCTGCCGGGCATGGCCGATGTGGACAGCTCGCTGCTGCTGTTTTGCCGCGAAATCAAAAAGGAAGTAACGGTGGCGCTTTCCGGCGAGTGTGCGGATGAGATATTCGGCGGTTACCCGTGGTATCGTGATCCGGAAATTCGTGCTAAATATGGCTTCCCCTGGGCACAGTCAACGGCCTGGCGGAGCGAATTTCTGCGCTCGGAGCTGGCGGAGCAGATTGATGGTGAAGCCTATATCAATGCTGCATATGAAAAAACACTGGCCGAAGCGGATATTTTGACGGAATGTGCGGGCGATAACCGCCGTGTTAAAGAAATGATGGCGCTTAACCTGACTTGGTTTATGCAGACGCTGTTGGATCGCAAAGACCGCATGAGTATGTGGAGCGGCCTGGAGGTGCGGGTACCGTTTTGTGACTGGCGCATTGCAGAGTATCTTTACACCGTGCCCTGGGCATTCAAGGACTGGCAGGAACACGAAAAAGGGTTGCTGCGCGAGGCCATGCGCGGGTGGCTGCCGGACGAGGTGCTGTGGCGCAAGAAAAGCCCATATCCCAAAACGCATAACCCGGTTTATTTGGCAGTGGTCAGTGAAATGCTGCGGCAGGTGCTGGCGGACAGAAATGCGCCGTTGTTGGATTTTTGCCGTAGGGAGGCGCTGGAACAGTTGCTTGATAGCGACGTACAGACGCCATGGTACGGCCAGCTGATGTTGACGCCGCAGACGATAGCTTATTTTTTGCAGGTGAATCATTGGTTGAAGCATTATCATATCGAATACGTAGATGCATAAAAAGAGGGAACCTTTGGTTCCCTCCTGCTGTTAAGATTGTCTGATAAAAAACCTCTTCGCCTTCATGACGAAGAGGTTTTTTGGGGTTGTTTCTATTTGCGCTTGATGACCTCGCGCACCTTAGCCGCGATAGCTGCCGCCGTGAGATTATATTCTGCCATCAGCTCGGCTGGTTTGCCTGATTGACCGAAGCTGTCGGCCACGCCAACTCGGAGCAGTGGTGTAGGGCAGTTTTCGCTCAAGACCTCGGCTACCGCACTTCCCAAGCCGCCGATAATGTTGTGCTCTTCTGCTGTTACCACCGCTTTGCACTTTTCGGCCAGATGGATAACCAGCTCAGTGTCCAACGGTTTAACGGTTGCCATATTCGCCACCGTAATATTGATTCCCTCGGCGGCAAGCTGTTCTGCTGCATACATAGCCTCCTGTACCATCAAACCGCAGGCGAAGATGACCGCGTCGCTGCCCTCGCGCAGAACGTATCCCTTGCCGATTGTAAACTGGTAGTCCGCTGGCATCACGGTTTCCACGGCCAGACGGCCCAGACGCAGATAGGCGGGTTTATCATATTCCGCCAGGGCTTTCACCGCCTGCGCTGTTTCCCGTGCATCGGTGGGCACGATCACCGTCATGTTTGGCACTGCACGCATCAGCGCGATATCTTCTATTGCCTGATGCGTTGCACCGTCCTCCCCCACGGTGATTCCGGCATGGGTAGCCGCCACCGTTACCGGGAGCCCCGGATAGGCCAAGGCGTTACGCACCTGCTCGAAGGCGCGCCCCACCGCAAAAATAGCGAAAGAGCTACAAAAAACATGTTTGCCCAGTGTGGCCAGACCAGCCGCCACGCCAATCATATTCTGTTCCGCGATGCCCATTTCCACAAAACGTTCCGGGGCTGCTTTGGCAAACTCGGCAGTTTTGGTAGATTTGGCAAGGTCAGCGTCCAAAACCACCAACTTTTCGTCAGTGGCTGCCAGCTCCGCCAGCGTTTGGCCGTAAGCGTCGCGAGTTGCAATTTTTTCTGTCATTTGATTTTCCTCCCTTGCTTATGCCAATTCCTGCAGGGCTTGAGCAGCTTCTTCCGGCTTGGGCGCCGTGCCGTGCCAGCCTACCTTATTTTCCATGAACGAAACACCACGTCCCTTTACTGTGTTGGCGATTATGGCGGTGGGGCGGCTCGATTCTTGCTGCGCGCGATCAATAGCCTGGCCGATGCTTTCCAGATTGTGGCCGTTCACCAGCAGCACGTTGAAGCCGAAAGCATCCAGCTTCTTATCCAGTGGCGCCGTGGACATCACCTCGTCCACCGGGCCGTCAATCTGCAGGCGGTTATTGTCGATGATTACAGTCAGATTGTTCAGCTTGTAATGAGAGGCAAACATTAAAGCCTCCCAAACTTCGCCCTCCTGACATTCGCCGTCGCCCAAAAGAGCGTAGACACGGTTGGGTTTGCCGTCAATTTTCAGTCCCTTGGCAATGCCGCAGGCCACGCTGATACCCTGACCCAACGATCCGGTACTGACGTCAACGCCCGGTACCTTGCTGCTGACCGGGTGCCCCTGCAACGGGCTATGCAGTTGTCTCAGCGTTGGCAGCTGTTCCAGCGGGAAGAATCCCCTGAGAGCCAAAGCCGTGTATAAGGCAGGGGCGGCGTGCCCCTTGGAGAGAACGAAATAGTCGCGTTCCTCCCAATGCGGCTCTTCAGGCCGCAGGTTCATTTTATCAAAGTAGAGCACTGTCAGAATATCCGCGGCGGAAAGCGAGCCGCCGGGGTGACCGCTGGCCGCGGTGGCGATCATTTTGACGATCTCCCGCCGCATTTCTTTGGCCTTGGCCTCTAATGCCACAATATCCACAAATATAACCCCCAAATCCTTGCAAAATTTTATATTAATAAAAGTTAACTAATGCATTCTTTTTGTCCGCCTTGCGCTGTACTCTGAACACGCAGGTTTTACCGATGCTTTCCGTGTAATTTATTGATGAAGCGAAAATTTTTATCAAAACTCTGCCAAAAGTTTTAGTTTATCAACCCTTAAACTTTTTCAGATAAGCGCTCATAAAGGGCAGCAGCTCACCGTCCATTACTGCGTCAACGTTGCCGGATTCTTCATTTGTGCGGTGGTCTTTTACCATGCGGTATGGCTGAAACACGTAAGAACGTATCTGGTTGCCCCAGCCGATTTCGGTGTGTTCGCCGCGGATTTCGGCCAGCTCTTTTTCGCGCTCGCGCACTTTTTCTTCCAGCAGCCTTGCTTTTAGCAGATTCATCGCACGATCCTTGTTGTTATACTGCGAGCGTTCATCCTGGCACTGCACTACAATGCCAGTGGGCAGGTGAGTGATACGCACGGCAGAGTCAGTCTTGTTGACGTGCTGGCCGCCCGCACCGCCGCTGCGATAGGTGTCTATTTTTAACTCCTCCGGGTGGATAATGATTTCATTATCTTCCTGTACCTGCGGCATAATATCTACCGAAGCGAACGAGGTGTGACGTCTGGCCGAAGCGTCAAACGGCGAGATACGCACCAGCCGATGAACCCCTTTTTCCGAGCGGAAATGACCATAAGCATGTGCGCCCTCAATGCCCAAGGTAACGCTTTTTAAGCCGGCTTCTTCACCGTCCAGATAATCCAGGACCTCGCATTTGAAGCCATTCTTCTCGCAAAAGCGGGTATACATGCGGTATAGCATATCCGCCCAGTCCTGCGCTTCAGTGCCGCCCGCACCCGCGTGCAGCGTTAAAATGCAGTTGTGGTCGTCATAGGGGCCGCTGAACAGCACTTCGATCTCCAGCTTATCCAAATCGCGGGATAGCGCGTGGAAATCATGTTCGATTTCCTTTTCCAGGGCCTCGTCATTTTCCTCCAGCGCCAATTCCAGCAATGTTTGCACGTCGGAAAGACGGCTGCTTAAATCATTATAGTTGTTGATGACGGATTTCAGTTGGGTCAGCTTTTGCAGCAGGCTCTGCGCCGCCTCTTGATCATCCCAGAAGCCGGGGGCGGCGGATTGTTCTTCCAGCCGCGCGGCCTCATCCTCCCTTCAGGTCATGTCGAGAGCTTTTTCCAGCTCGTGCAGTTTTTCCTCGGCTCGCTCAATTTGCGGTTTCCAGTCTGTCAACATTGATATCAACCTCCGGATTATTCGTTATTAGCTGTGTTGGTATTAGCGCCCGGCCTGCCGCAGCAGTTCTTGTATTTTTTGCCTGAGCCACAGGGGCAGGGATCGTTCCGCCTGATTTTTGGCTCGGCATGGACGGGTGTTTTCTTTTTGGGCGCTGCTTTGCCGTCTGCGGTTTTGCCGCCGTGGCTGGCCACCAGGTTTTTGTGCTCTTTCGGCGCTTCCACCACCTCGACCCGCTGGATCAAGCGTGAAACGTTAAGTTGAATATCGGCGATCATAGCCTCAAACATATCAAACGCTTCATTCTTATAGACGGTTACAGGATTCTGATGGCCGATTGCCTGATAGCCCACGCCCTGCCGTAACTGATCCATTGCGTCGATATGCTCCATCCATTTTTCGTCTACGGACTTCAAAATTATCATACGCTCCAGATTGTGCAGCATTTCTTCACCCAGCTTTTGGCTGCGGCTTTCCAGATGCGCGGCCGCCTTGTCATAAAGCAGGGGAACAACCTCGTCTTTGGCCAGGCGTGCCAAATCGGCAGGCTCCAGACTATGCTCTGGCAGTACGTCGGTGTAATCGTTCAGTAATGCCGTCAGATCCCATTCCTCCGGGTATTCGCTGACGTTGCTGTAACGTTTCACGATATGCTCGATGGATGATTTCAGCATGAATAGCACTTGCTCGTGCAGATTCTGGCCGGAAAGAACGTCCTGACGCTGCTGGTATATGAGTTTGCGCTGCTGGTTCATCACGTTATCATATTCCAGTACGTTTTTGCGGATATCGAAGTTGCGGGATTCCACGCGCTTCTGTGCGTTCTCGATGGATTTGCTGACCATTTTCACTTCAATTGGCATGGTATCGTCCATACCAATCTTATCCAGCATATTTTTGAAGCTGTCGCCGCCGAAGCGCCGCATCAGATCGTCGTCTACCGAAATATAGAACTGGCTCTGGCCGATGTCGCCCTGACGGCCGGAACGTCCGCGCAGCTGGTTGTCAATACGGCGGCTCTCATGCCGTTCGGTGCCGATGATGGCAAGCCCTCCCGCGGCCAGCACTTTTTCACGCTCAGCTTTGGCCTCGTTCTCATATTTGGCCAGATACTCCCGTTCCTCTGAGAGCGTCCATTCATGTTCCGGTTCTTTAAGCTGCATTTGGCGCAGCATAAATTCGGGATTGCCGCCCAGCATGATATCAGTACCGCGGCCGGCCATGTTTGTGGCAATCGTGACCGCGCCGAATTTGCCGGCCTGTGCGATGATCTCCGCCTCCTGCTCATGATACTTGGCGTTCAAGACCTGATGGGGGATCCCCTTTTGCTTCAAAAGCTGACTGAGAATTTCCGATTTTTCGATTGAAACGGTGCCTACCAGCACCGGCTGGCCTTTGGCGTGCTTGGCGGCAATATCCTCCACCACGGCGCGGAATTTGCCCGGCTCGGTGCGGTAGATAACGTCCGGCAGGTCTTTCCGCTGCAGCGGCTTGTTGGTGGGTATTTCCACTACATCCAGCCCGTAGATAGTGCGAAATTCTTCTTCCTCCGTCATGGCGGTACCGGTCATGCCGGCAATCTTCTGATACATACGAAAATAATTTTGCAGGGTGATGCTCGCAAGCGTTTGCGTTTCATTCATCACAATAACGTTTTCTTTGGCCTCGATCGCCTGGTGCAGGCCGTCGCTGTAGCGGCGGCCGTCCATCAAGCGTCCGGTGAACTCGTCCACAATGATGACTTGCCCGTCTTTTACGACGTAATCACGGTCGCGCTTGAACAGAAATTCTGCTTTCAATGCCTGCTGTACAAAGTGGTTAAGCTCTGTATTTGCGTTGTCATAAAGATTATCGACGCCCACCAAATGTTCAACTTTGGCCACGCCCGTTGGCGTCAGCATGACGGCGCGCGCCTTTTCGTCAACAGTAAAATCCTCGTCGCGGCGCATACGGGCGGCAATTTTTGCCATTTGATAATAGCGCTCAGTGGGCTTTTCCGCCTGGCCGCTGATAATCAGAGGCGTACGCGCTTCGTCGATTAAAATACTGTCTACCTCGTCGATGATGGCGAAATGCAGCTCTCTCTGCACCTGATTTGCCAACTGCACAGCCATGTTGTCGCGCAGGTAATCGAAACCGAACTCGTTATTGGTGCCGAATGTAATGTCGCAGTTATATTGCTGCTTTTTCAGCGGCGGCGGCACGTTATGGCCAATCAGGCCAACCGAAAGGCCAAGGAATTTGTAAAGCTTCCCCATCCACTGGCTATCGCGGGCGGAAAGGTATTCGTTCACTGTCACCATGTGGACGCCCTTGCCGGAAAGCGCGTTCAGATAAACCGGGCAGGTGGCCACCAGCGTTTTGCCCTCGCCCGTTTTCATCTCGGCAATACGTCCGTCGTGCAGCGCCATGCCGCCAATCAGCTGCACGTTGAAGTGCCGCATACCCAGTACTCTAACGCTGGCCTCACGCACTACGGCATAAGCCTCCAGCATCAAATCGTTCAGCGAAGCTCCTGCGTCAAGCCGCTGCTTGAATTCTGCCGTTTTGGCGGCAAGCTGCTCGTCAGAAAGCTGCTGCATAGCAGGTTCCAGCGCATTTATACGGTTTACCAGCTGAGTGTATTTTTTTATTTCATGTGCGTTGCTGTCAAACAGATTTTTGAAAAAACTTGCCATAAAATCCTCCACATATGCTTAAAATCAATAAGGCAGCTCAATATACTCTGGCGCGGGCGTTTCGTCTACCAGCCGCCAGTTCATCGCGTTGACCGGCCCTTCCGGGTCATCGGTATGAACTATCTTATCTGCCGGCAGCTTCATATAATTGCCGCTGGCGGTGGCAAGCACATTGCCGTTGCCGTCGTATATCTCGCCGCTGCCCTCGAACATACGGCTGCGGTTGCGGGTGATACGCCCCACGATCAGCAGCTTCTCTTCCAGCGGAACCGGTTGCTTGAATTTAACATTAAGTTCAACCGTTACACCCCAGCAAGTAGGCTCGGTGATGCAAATAGCCCGGCCGATGACCTCGTCCAGCAGGGCGCTGATGACGCCGCCGTGGGTGCGCCCCGGGTAGCTTTGGTGGTATTCTCTGCATATGCAGTAAGCTGCCAGCTCCCCGTTTTCCAGTTGCCAGAAATCCATGCCAAGGCTCAGTGGATTGTCAAAGCCGCAGACCAGGCATTTATCGTTGCGGTACTGTTTGCCGCAAACTTTATAACGCATTTTGCCCTCCTTACTTTCATCATTAAACCAACCCCTTGGCCATAAGGCCGGGTTGGAAAATATAAACAAAACACCATTTAACAGTATACTACATTCGCCGCAAAAATACAATCATAATGCGGACAAAATCAATGTCTTAGCCGGCTAAGAATTAAAACTTGCAAAAAGGCAGCCGGTATAATATAATTGCTATTAAGTATATAGTTGTTAATTGTTCGGGAAAAAGGGGGATTAATATGTGCGGCATAGTTGGCTATGCTGGATCGCTTGAGGCGGCTCCGGTGCTGCTGAAAGGGCTGGAAAAGCTGGAATACCGCGGCTATGATTCAGCGGGCATTGCGGTGATTCAGGGAGATAAAATTGATATCGCCAAGGCGGCGGGCAAGCTGCAGGTACTGAAAGATTTGACGGCAAACGGTGAAAAGGTGCCAGGCCATGTCGGTATCGGGCACACGCGCTGGGCGACTCACGGCGAGCCGTCCGATGTTAACGCGCACCCGCACCTGAGCAATTCCGGGCGCTTTGCGGTGGTACATAACGGAATTATCGAAAACTATCAGCAGCTGAAAGAAATGTTGCAAAAAAAAGGTTTCAGCTTCATTTCGCAGACTGATACTGAGGTTATTGCCCAGTTGGTGGAGTATTTCTATCAGGGTGATATGTTGGATACGATGATCCATCTGCTGAACGTGCTGGAGGGGTCTTATTCGCTGGGGGTGCTCTCGGCGGACGAGCCGGAGCGCTTCTATGCTGTACGGAAAGACAGTCCTCTGGTGGTGGGCTTAGGCCAGGGCGAGAACCTGATCGCCAGCGACGTGCCCTCTCTTTTGGCGCACACGCAGGAGGTCTGCTATCTGGAAGACCGGGAAATCGTCATTATTGCGTCGGATAGGGTCAGGATATTCGATACCAATGGTGATGAAAAGCCGGTGCGCTCCACGCATATCGACTGGGACGTTTCGGCGGCAGAAAAGGGCGGCTATGAGCATTTCATGTTTAAGGAAATC
Organism: Candidatus Avidehalobacter gallistercoris; assembly: GCA_018715045.1. Classification (GTDB taxonomy): domain Bacteria; phylum Bacillota; class Dehalobacteriia; order UBA4068; family UBA4997; genus Avidehalobacter; species Avidehalobacter gallistercoris. Next base: position 46,212 of record DVMH01000027.1, on the reverse strand, counting down.
ATGGAGCAGCCGCAAAGCCTGCAAAAGACCGTCAGCCCACGCTTAAAAGACGGCGGCATCGTGCTTGACGACTTCCACATCACGCGGGAAATGCTGCAAAACACGTCTAAAATCTATATCGTGGCCTGCGGATCGTCCTATCATGTGGGCGTTGTGGGCAAATATGTGCTGGAAAGTACTACCCGTATCCCGGTGGAGGTGGATATCGCATCGGAGTTCCGCTATCGTCAGCCAATCATTGACGAACGCACACTGATGATCGTCATATCCCAATCCGGCGAAACAGCCGACACCATTGCCGCCATGCGTGAGGGCAAGGCGCAAGGGGCGCGGGTGCTGGCCATTGTGAATGTGCTGGGCAGCACCATTGCCCGTGAGGCAGACGACGTGCTTTATACCTGGGCGGGGCCGGAAATTGCCGTTGCCACCACCAAGGCGTACAGCACTCAGCTGGTGGTTATCGACCTGTTGGCGTTGAAATTTGCCGAGCTGCTGGGAACCATGCCGGAAGAAGAATTGGCCGCTTACTGCGAAGCGCTGGCGAACCTGCCGGCTCAGGTTGAAGACGTGCTGGCGGATAAGGAAAAGATCCAATATTGGGCGTCGCAGTTATACAACAAGCACAGTATTTTCTTCATTGGGCGCAATCTGGATTACGCCGTAGCGATGGAGGGAAGCCTCAAGCTGAAAGAGATTTCGTATATCCATTCCGAGGCATATGCCGGGGGCGAGCTGAAGCATGGTACTATCTCGCTGATTGAGCAGGGTACTTTGGTGTTTACATTGGCGACGTATCAGCCGTTGGTTGAGAAAATCAAGAGCAATGCCGAGGAGGTGCGGGCACGCGGCGCTTATCTGGTCTCGGTGGCGGTGGCGGGCGACAAGCAAATGGCCGCAGTTTCCGACGTGGTGTTCAGCGTGCCGAAAACGCTGCCGTTGTTGCAGCCCTCGCTGACGGTGATTCCGTTGCAGCTTTTTGCCTATTATGTGGCGAGCCAGAAAGGGTGCAGTATCGACCAGCCGAAGAATTTGGCCAAATCCGTTACCGTCGAATAATTGACGGCGCGGCGGCTATATTAAATATTGCAGAAAAGCTGAAAGGAGCTGATTTTTATGGCAGAAGTAATGATTACTGCCGAAAACTTCGCGGCGGAGGTGGAGCAGGCTCCGGGCACGGTGCTGCTTGATTTTTGGGCGCCGTGGTGCGGTTACTGCCGCATGATTGAGCCTGTATTGCAGCAGGTGGATGCGGCCTGGGAGGCGGACGGCAAGGAACTTACCGTTGGCAAGATCAATATCGACGAGGAGGAAGATCTGGCACGGCGTTTCGGTGTGGATACGATTCCCACGCTGATTGTTTATCGCAACGGCAAGCAGGTTAATTCCACCATTGGCTTTAAATCGCGTGACGCGGTGGAGGAACTTTTGAAATAAACTGTTCAAAAGAAAAAGAAGCGGCCTGATAGCAATCAGGCCGCTTTTCTCATGCGGTTTTGTGCCAATAGATAAGGCAAATACTCTGTCCTGGGCTGCTTACTTCGGCGGCTCGGATAATACTTTTTCACGCAAAATTACTCAGATCATAATAAAATGGAAAGCTCTATCAGAACCTCAATAATCCGCGCCAAACTGTGCGATTAAAATCTGCAAATCAATCGTCACCTCAGTGAAATCTGCTTTGGGTGCGGTATGATGACCGGCGAGAGGGCTCATAGCCAGTAAAGCCTTCCTCTGTTCGCTGGTGACGTGTTTTGTATAGCGTAGATCAGCCGCACTGTAAGTGCTGGCGGCGGCGGCGAGCAGTTTTTCCGCTTCGCTTTTTTCACCGGGCGGCAGATTAAACGCCTGACGCACCTCCTGTAGATAGTCCGCACCGGGGGCGATTTTCAACAGCAAACCGCCGGGATGCAGTACCCGCCGAAATTCCTGATAGTTAGCGGGAGAAAGCACGTTCAAGATGATATCAAGCGAGTTGTCAGGAACGGGCAGCCGTGCCAAATCGGCCAACAGGCACTTCAGCTCTCGGCAGAGGCGGGCGGCCAGCAGCAGGCCGGGTTTTGCCAGATCCAGCGCCAGCATTTCACATTTATCACTGCCCAACGCGTTAAGCATTGCCGCGGCAAAATAGCCCTCGCCGCAGCCAGCATCCAGCACAGTTATGGAACGGCCAACCTTTTGTTGAAACGCCAGCGCCTGCTCAATCAGCGCTTCGGCTAACGGCGCGTAAAATCCGGCGGCAAATACGGCGCGGCGGGCGGCAAAAAGCCGCTCGTCGTAGAGTGCGGGGGGTTTCAAATGCGGCGCCAGGTTAAGATAATTTTTGGCTGAAAGATCAAAGCAATGCCCGGACGGGCAGCGAAAGCTGTTTCCAGAAAGATTTAAGCGCTTATTGCAGACTGGACAGAGCAGAACCGTTCGCATGGCGGCAAAATTCTGCCGGGTGGCGTCTATCTTGGGGGACATGGCGTGCCTCCTCAAAAAAAAATGCCCCGCGAGGCGCGGGGGTAAGGCTTAGTTTTGGCCGCGCAGATTCTGCCAGACACGCCGGGCGCCGCGTTTGCTGCCCTGCCATGCCACGGCGAAAAGCTCCAACAGACAACACATTTTGTCGATGCAGGCCACCAGATATGTTTCCTTGAAGTGAAGTCGGCGCTCTACACTCATCGGCCACATATGGTTTAAAATAATATCCTCCTCACGGCTGGAAAGGTTGGTCAGCGCCCTGGCATTTTCCAACGCCAGCCGCGGGTGGTTTTTGATATGTTCGCTTTTACCGCAGTCCTCGTCGCGGAAGTTATAATAGTATAAATCATGCAGCAGGCCGCTGCGCGCACAGGCTGCCACATCCATTCGGCAACGGCGGGCGAGCAGAAAGGCATACCATGATACGTTCAGCGCGTGCTGGCGGCGGTTCATTTTATGATGGCGGCAATCGGCCAGTTGGGCAAATTCCGGAGCAGCAAGCAAATCGTCTACCAGAGTGCGGTATTCCCGCACCAGATGAGTATCCTCGCTAGCCAGATTCTTATGCGAGGCCGTGGCTTTAATCGGCGTCAAAATAAACGCCTCCTTTCAGCTGAATGATGGTGGCCTGTGACGGCCAGAACAGATATATTCTAGCATAAATGCGCTGAAAATGCAAATATGCCAGTCTAAATACAATGCTCTGCTCATAAATTGTAAGCAGAAAAGCACAGCTTGGAGGGTTTAACAATGACAGAAATTGACAAAAAAAATCAGTGCGGCAATGATACGCTGCGTGACTATCTATCCCCGGCGGAGGTGGCGAAAGCTGCTGGCGTTAGCTATGGTACTGTGAAGCGGGCGATTGATTTGGGTGAAATCAGCGCCTATCGCATTGGCAGACGGTTTTTTATCGAACGCGGGCAGGCGGAGGAGTTTTGCCAGCGCCGGGCTGCGGGCGGGGGTGAGGACGGTTACACCATACGCCAGCTGATGGCAAAGCTATCTCTAAGCTATGCCTATATCAGCGAGCTGGTGAAAAGCGGCGAGCTTAAGAGTAGCCGCGTTGGGCGCAAATATGTGATCAGCGAGGCGGATTTTCAGGCTTTTATGGCGGGCAAACGCCTGCCTGACAAACGCTAGCGCCAGATTTAGTCGGTGTGGCAGGAAATAGCTGCTTCTTTGGCGAAAACTCTCGATAAAACAGTGGGCGCAGTTGCGCCGGGGAGGGTTTATCATGCTGAAAGACGCTTTTGAGAGAGAGGCGGTGCTGCTGGCGCCGGAGGCCACGCATGCTGCAAACAGCCGGGGGCGGCGCCAGCAGGAGACGGAATCGCCTGTGCGTACCTGTTTTCAGCGTGACCGCGACCGTATTATCCACTGCAAAAGTTTTCGGCGGCTGAAGATGAAAACGCAAGTGTTCATCGCGCCGGACGGTGATCATTACCGCACGCGTCTTACGCATACGCTGGAGGTTATGCAGATTGCGCGCACGATTGCCCGCGCTTTATGCCTGAACGAGGACTTGACTGAGGCCATCGCTCTCGGGCACGATTTGGGGCATACTCCTTTCGGCCATGCCGGCGAGAGGGCGCTGAACGAGATATACGGCAGCTTTCGCCATAACGAGCAAAGTCTGCGTGTTGTGGACGTGCTGGAAAAGGAAGGTCAGGGTCTGAACCTGACGTTTGAGGTGCGCGACGGCATATTGCATCATTCTGGCGGGTTGAAAAACCTGACTCTGGAGGGTGAATTGGTTCAGCTGGCTGACCGCATGGCCTATGTGAACCACGACACCGACGATGCGATGCGAGCGGGGCTGATCCGCGCTGGCGAGCTGCCGCAGAATGCGGTGGCGGTGCTGGGAGCCACCAACAGCAAGCGTATTAACGCGATGGTACTTTCCGTTATTGAAGCGTCGCAGGATCTATGCGGTATTCGCATGAACCAGCGTGAGGCGCAGGCAATGGACGAGCTGCGGAACTTCCTGTTTGAACGGGTATACCGCACGCCGCAGGCCATTCGACAGGAGGAGATTCTGAAAGAGAAGCTGAATTATGCTTTCGACCATTTTGTGAGCCGGCCGGAGCTGCTGCCGCCGGAGCTGTTGCGTCTTGGCGATGTACGCCGTGCTGCCTGCGATTATATTGCGGGTATGTCGGATTCCTATGCGATGAAATTATTTGCAGGCTTAGGCATATAGCAGGCGGCTGGTATAATTGGTATATTTTGGCGGCGGTTTGGGCAACATATACCGACGAACAGGCTGCCTGCGCCTTGACTGTCGTGCGGAAAAAAGGATAATGCCCACCGCGCGGCGAATACTTTTGGGCGATAAACAAAAGCGCTTTGGGCAGATAGTAACGGCGGGGAGAGTAGCTGGTGGCAAGAATGATTCCGGAAGAATTTGTGGCGGAGGTCAACGCGCGCTTGGACGTGGCGGACGTCGTATCCAATTACGTCTCGCTGAAGAAACAGGGGCGCAATCTGGTCGGTCTCTGCCCGTTTCATAATGAGAAAACTCCGTCATTCAGCGTCTCGCCGCAGAAGCAGATATTCTATTGCTTCGGCTGCCACAAGGGCGGCAATGCGCTGAAGTTTCTGATGGAGATTGAGGGTTTGAGCTTCCCTGAGGCGGTGGAGAAAGCTGCTGGCATGGTGGGGTTGGAAATGCCGCGCGAGCAGGCGACGCCGGAGGAAACGGCAGCCATGCAGAAAAGGCGGCGCTATTTTAATTTAATGAAAGCGGCGGCCACGCACTATTACCGTACAATGTGGAGTGAGGCCGGACGCGCGGCGCGGGAGTATCTTGTGGAACGTGCGCTTGCCCCGGAAGTGGCGCAGCGTTTTGGACTGGGACTTTCGGACGGCTGGGACGGCGCGGCCAAAGCGTTGCTGGCTCAGGGCTTTGAGTTTGCTGAGTTGGAGGCGGCCGGGCTAATAAGCCGCCGCGAGGCCAGCGCTGGCTTTTTTGATAAGTTTCATCATCGCCTGATCTTCCCAATCTATGATTACCGCGGTCAAGTGGTGGCGTTCGGCGGACGGATGATGGGCGACGGCCAGCCGAAATACCTGAACTCGCCGGAGACGTATTATTTTCATAAATCACAGAATTTGTACGGCTTGTTTCAGGCGGCTTCCGCTATCCGCAAGGAGGACAGGGTGGTGCTGATGGAGGGGTATATGGACGTGCTGGCGGCGCACCAGTTCGGCGTGACCAACGCTATTGCGTCTCTTGGAACAGCGTTCACTGAAGATCATATCAGGCTGCTGCGGCGGTATACCACGCGCGTGCTGTTGGTCTATGACGGCGACAGCGCCGGAGTGAACGCTGCGGACAGGGCTATGGATATGCTGCACTTGGCAGGATTTGACGTGCGGTTGTTGACGTTGCCGGATAATCTTGATCCTGACGAGTTTCTGCATAAATACGGCAAAATTGAGTGGGACAAGCTGGCGGATAACCAAACAGTAGATTTCTGGCAGCACAAATTGAACAAGGCGCTGGCAGAACATGATGTGAGTGGCGTTCCCGGCAAGGTGGCGGCGGTGCAGGCGCTTAAGCCCTATCTGAACGAATGTACTGACGCGGTGGAGGTCGAAAGCGTCGTTAACCTGTTGGCGCGGGCGGTGAGCGTTTCGCCGGAAACAATTTATACCGAGCTGCGTCCGAAAAAATATCAGGAGAAACCGCGTCCGGTATCCAAGCCTTCCTATGGCGATATGCGCGAAGCCCCGGCAGAGGTTTCGCGCACACAAGCGAATTTGCTGTTCTTTATGCTGTGTAATCGCGATATTTTTGAGCGAACACTGTCGGAATTGGGAGAAAATTTTGCAGAAAGCCCGGCTTTGCAGGAATTATTGCATTTGGTACAGAATATAAAAGAAAAATACGATTGGCGTCCAGCCAGTCTGTTCAGTTATCTGAACGAGGGGGCGGCATATCAGCTTTTGCTGCGCATGGTGCAGGCCGATGTGGATCCTGCCAAAATGCCGGAGCTGGCCGATGGTTGTATTCGCGCGATTAAAATCGAGCGTTTGCAGCAGCAGCTGGGTAAGCTGAGAAGTGGGCTGACTGCGGCGGATCCTCACCAGACGGCAGGGCTGCTGCGGGAGATTGCCGGGCTGGAGCGCCAAATCAGAGAGCTCAGAAGCTTTTAGCATTTAATATGGAAGCAGGTTGTTTGGGGAAGGCTTTGGGCTGCCAAAGCGTTTTTATGGAAAGAGGTTTGTTCATTGACTGCAACGAATAAGAAAAAGCCAACCAATACTGTGGCTGAACCGTTGGCCGAGATTTTGACGGCAGATGTGGAGGAACTGGCTCCGACCGATGAGGAACTGGCTGCCATTTCGGCGGAGGGTGTGGACGAGGTGGATTTCACAGCGGAGTCTGATTTGGCCGACTTGCCGGAGAATATTGACGCGCCTATTGCCGCCACGCTAAGCAAAAAAGAGCTGGCTGCACGGCTGGACGATGTTTTGAAAAATCATACCGAGGTGACTGTCGGCGGAGTGCTGGAGGTTTTCGGCGATTACGAGCTCTCTGTGCAGGATATGGAGGATATCTACGATATTCTGGCACAGCATGGTGTGGAGCTGGTGAATGAAGCTGTCGAGGAAGAGGAGCCGGATGAGGCGGAGCTTAAGAAGCTTGAGCAGGACGACGTGCTGGAGGACGTTGACTTTTCTGTGCCTGACGGCGTGGCTATTGATGACCCGGTGCGTATGTATTTGAAAGAAATCGGACGCGTTCATCTGCTTTCCGCGCAGGAGGAGGTCAATCTGGCTCAGGCGATGGAGGACGGCGACGAGGTGGCCAAGCGCCGCCTGATTGAGTCTAACCTGCGGTTGGTGGTCAGCATTGCTAAACGCTATGTGGGGCGTGGTATGCTGTTTCTTGATTTAATTCAGGAGGGCAATCTGGGGCTGATCAAAGCGGTGGAGAAATTTGACTACCGCAAAGGTTACAAATTTTCCACGTACGCGACATGGTGGATCCGCCAGGCTATCACCCGCGCTATCGCTGACCAGGCGCGTACGATCCGTATTCCCGTTCATATGGTAGAGACGATCAACAAGCTGAATCGCGTGCAGCGGCAGTTGATTCAGGAGTTGGGGCGGGATCCTTTGCCAGAGGAGATCGCCAAGCGTATGGGCGTCAGCGTGGATAGGGTACGCGAGATTTCCAAAATATCGCAGGAGCCGGTTTCGCTGGAAACACCGATCGGTGAGGAGGAGGACAGCCATCTTGGTGACTTCATTGAGGACGAAGAAGCGTTGGCTCCGGCAGAGGCAGCTTCATTCTTCCTGTTGCGTGAACAGCTAGACGATGTGCTGGACACTCTGACCCCGCGTGAGAAAAAGGTTTTGCAGCTGCGTTTCGGCTTAAATGATGGACGAGCCCGCACTCTGGAGGAAGTTGGTAATTATTTTGGTGTAACGCGCGAGCGTATCCGTCAAATCGAAGCAAAGGCTCTGCGTAAGCTGCGTCACCCCAGCCGCAGCAAGAAGCTGAAAGATTATCTGGATTAAATAGAGAATGGTCTGTTCCGTGGAGCAGACCATTTTTTGCTTGATGTGATGTGTTTTGTGGAGGGCTTTTATATGTATAGAATTGGGGCGGCTGCCTTGGAAATGGGCGCTGCGGCGGTTATTCTGTTGCCGATGCTGCTGGTTATTAACGCAGTTTATTGGCATGATTTGCGTAAAACGGCGGGCTATTTTATGTTCGCCTGTTATCTGGCGGCGGTGTGCGCGCTGGTGGGGCTGCCAGGGATCGGCAATTTTCATTGGGAACTGAACTTAAATATACTGCCGTTTGCCGGTATGGCGGCAGACGTGAAAAACGCGGCATTGAACGTGCTGCTGTTTGTGCCGCTGGGGCTGCTGGCGCCGCTGCTTTGGCCGGATTTGCGCCGTCTGAAGCATATGGCGTTGCTGGCGCTGGCGTTTTCCGGCTTAATTGAAATTTTGCAGATATTCACCTTCCGTGCCAGCGATATTAACGATTTAATTACCAATACGCTGGGCGCGGTCATCGGCTTTGGCTTGGCGCGTCTGTTGCCGTGGCGGGCGGACAGCCAGCTGCGGGAGCTTTGGCTGCTGGCGGGTTTGGTGCTGGCCGTAATGATGTTTTTGCAGCCGCCGCTGGTGGGGCTGCTCTGGCAGGCGGTGTTATAGGGTATAGCCATTCAGGCGCAGTTCTGGTTTTGAATAATGCCACCATAATAAAAGCCTCCGCAAAGCGGAGGCTTTTATTATGGTGGGCCATTCAGGACTCGAACCTGAGACCGACCGGTTATGAGCCGGTGGCTCTAACCAACTGAGCTAATGGCCCGGGTATAATTAAAGCAACTGTTCGGAAAGAGCAGTTGCTTTAACTATATGGCTCCCCGAGTTGGATTCGAACCAACAACCCCTCGGTTAACAGCCGAGTGCTCTACCGTTGAGCTATCGAGGAATATGCTCACTTGCGGTGATACCCAACAAGCAATAATTATTATATCCAATACGGGGAGTTTTGTCAACAGTTTTATTAAAATTTTTAGCCTTTTTTACCACTTTTTCCGACAAATGCGTTAGTCCACCTTGGCCTTGCGATAGCCATGGCTGAAGCCTTTGTCATAGAGCTTGGAAAGTGCGTATTCGTCGCCCAAAAAGCGCCCGACGGTGACCAGCGCAGTACGGCCGATTTGGGCGTCTTTCACTTTCTGTGCGATGTCGCTTAAAGTGCCTACGACCTGTTTTTCCTCCGGCCAGGAAGCTTTGTATACCACAGCAGCGGGTGTGTCGGCTGGGTAACCCTCGAGCAGGCGGTTCACCAGCTCATCGATCATATGTACGCTCAGGAAAATGATCATGGTGGCGTTAATTTTGGCGAGATTGCGGATATCTTCCGCCTCCGGCACTGGTGTGCGCCCCTCCATGCGCGTCAGGATCACTGTTTGGCTGACCTCCGGTAGCACGTATTCCTTTTTCAGCGCGGCAGCTACGGCACAAAACGAGCTTACGCCCGGTGTGACGCGAAACGGTATGGCGGCTTGCTCCAGAATATCAATTTGCTCGCGGATCGCGCCGTAGATGGAGGGATCGCCAGTGTGCAGGCGCACTACGCGCTTGCCCTTAGCGTGGCGGTCTTTGATCACGGCGATAACTTCGTCCAAATTCATGCCGGCAGAATCAAAAATCTCGCAGCCAGCGTGGCAGTAATCCAGCAGTTTGGGGTTTACCAGGCTTCCGGCGTAGATGACTACGTCGGCTTCCTGCAAAAGATGCATACCACGCACGGTGATAAGCTCGGGGTCGCCTGGTCCTGCTCCTACGATGTTAACCAGATTAGCAGTCAAATCAGTCATTTTTTTATGCTCCTTTCTATTTCTACAGCATGGCAAAAACATTGTCCACCGCGGCAATAGTCTCGTCGAGAATGGCCTTGTCATGCGCCAGCGAGGGGAACCATGCCTCGAACTGCGAGGGCGCCAGCAACACGCCTGAGGCGAGCATTCCCTCGAAGAAACGCCGGTACATATCCAGATCGCAAGTCATTACATCGGCATAGCAGGTGACGGGCTGCGGTGTGAAGAACAGGCAGAACATAGTGCGGCAGCGCGATGTGACGGCGGGGATATTGTGTTTTTTGATGAGTTTGGTTATCGCCTCGTCCAGATATGACGTGTTTGCCAGCAGTGTTTCGTAATAGGCTGGGTTATCACGCAGACGCGAAAGAGCCGCGATACCTGCCCGCATGGCCAGCGGATTGCCGGAAAGGGTGCCGCCCTGATAGACGGGGCCGACAGGGGATACCATCTCCATCAGCTCACGCCGGCCGCCGTAGCAGCCGACGGGCAACCCCCCGCCAATGATTTTACCGAAGCAGACCATATCGGGCGTGACGTTCCAAACGCCGGCTGCCGAGTGATAGTCCACGCGGAAGCCGGTTATTACTTCGTCGAATATCAGCACTATACCATACTTATCACACAGCTCGCGGACGCGTTTCAAATAGCCCTCTGCCGGTACGACCACGCCCATATTCCCGGCCACAGGCTCCATAATCAGGCAGGCGATTTCGCCCTGGTGCGCGGCCAGCATGGTTTCCAGCGCCGCCGCGTCATTATACGGGCAGACCAGCGTTTCCGCTACCAGCGAGGCTAAAACGCCGGGGCTGGTGGGTACGCCCTGGGTTAAAAGACCACTACCGCTTTTCACCAGCAGACTGTCACTGTGCCCGTGATAACAGCCTTCAAACTTCAGAATTTTATCCCGCCCGGTGTAAGCGCGCGCCACGCGAATGGCGCTCATGGTGGCTTCGGTGCCGGAGTTTACCATACGCATCATCTCACAGGCCGGGTAGGCGTCACGGATAATTTCAGCCAGTTCTACCTCGTGCGGCGTAGTAAAGCCATAAGTTGTTCCTTTGGCGGCAGCTTGTGTTATTTCCTCCACCAGCCAATCTGGAGTGTGGCCGAAAATCAAGGGGCCGTAGGAGCAGACATAGTCGATATACGTTTTGCCTTCAATATCGGTGACGTGAGCGCCTTGGGCGCTCTCTACAATAACTGGCTGGCAGTTAACCGAACGGAAAGCGCGCACCGGGCTGTTCACACCGCCTGGCATAAGCTCGTTCGCCAGCCGCAGAATTTCCTGCTTATCATTGTTTTTATACATTATTTTGCCTCCTGCAAAAAACGCGCCAGTTCCGGGGCAAAGTAGGTGATGATAATATCCGCGCCCGCCCGCCGCATGGCAATATGGCTTTCGTAGATGATTTCTGGTTGTACGGCGCCGCTGTCAACGGCCATTTTCAGCATGGTATACTCACCGCTGACACAATATGTGGCCAATGGAAGCTTTATTTGCGGGCGGAGTTTCGCGATGATATCCAAATAGGCCAAAGCGGGCTTCACCATGATGATATCCGCGCCCTCGTCCACGTCCAGTGCGGCTTCCTTTTCAGCCTCGCGGCTGTTGTGATAATCCATCTGATATGCTTTGCGGTTGCCCTTGCCCGGGGCAGAGTTGGCCGCCTCCCGAAAAGGACCGTAATAGGTGGATGCGTATTTTACGGCGTAGGACATGACCGGCGTATTAATGTAACCGTTTTCGTCCAGGATCTGGCGGATAGCAGCGACGCGCCCGTCCATCATATCCGAAGGGGCTACCATATCGGCTCCTGCCTCCACATGGCTCAGCGCGGTTTTGGCCAGCACAGCCAGCGTTTTATCGTTGTTTACGTAGCCGTCGGGGTCTAAAATGCCGCAGTGACCGTGGTCAGTGTATTCGCAAAGGCATACGTCAGTGGTGATAAAAATATTGCTATGGCTTTTGATTTCATGGATCGCCCGCTGCACGATGCCGTCTTTGATAAAAGCTGCTGTGCCGTAGGCGTCGTGGGCTTCGGGCGCCGGTACGCCGAACAGAATGATGTGCTTGACGCCGGCCTGTTCCAGATCTTTCACGGCGGCGGGCAGCATATCCACCGAATAGCGGTATTGGCCGGGCATGGCGGTAATTTCTTCTTTCAGGCCCTTGCCTTCCACCACGAACATTGGGTAGATAAGCTGGTCGGCAGATATGGCAGTCTCGCGCACCAGCGCGCGCATGGTTTCGTTAATGCGAAGTCTTCTTGGTCTGATAATCATGGCTGAAAAATCTCTTTTCTATATTAATTTTGTGTGTCCTCTTTTAATACGGCCAGCACTCCGTCCAGACTATGTTCTGACGCTGTAAGAGCAGGAGTTATGCCGAGTTCCTGCATACGCTTTGCCGTGACGGGGCCGATGGCGGCGCATTTAACGTCCGCGAGGATTGACAGATCCCCGCCAATAGCCTGATAAAAGCCGTCCACAGTGGATGCGCTGGTAAACGGAATGTAGCGCACCTCGCCGGAGGTGATAAGTGTTTTAAGCTCATTCCGGCAGCTGGTCTGCACCACGGTATCATAAAGCGGCACGTCGTCCACCCGGCATTTGGCGGCAAGCATTGGCACCATATTATTGTTGGCAATTGCGCTCCGAGGGAGCAGTACGCAGTCGTTTGCTGTCAGCTTTTCGGTCAGCCCTTTCGCCAGCGAATCACTGATTTGGCTGTTTGGTACGTAATCAGCCCGGAAACCGTTTTTTTGCAGATTTTCCGCCGTAGCCTTGCCGATAGCGGCAAACTTCAGCCCGGCCATCTGGCGCAGATCGCCGCCCGCTGCAAAGAATTGGCGAAAGAACAGCGTTACTCCGTTGGGCGAGGTGAAGACAAGCCAGGTGTAGCGGCAGATGTTGGTTATTGCGTCCTGGAGCTTTGGTGTTAAACCCAGTGGTTCAATACGGATAACCGGGCAGATGACCGGTCGAAAGCCAGCGCCGCGCAGCATTTTGGCAAACGGACTGCTCTGCCGTGCGTCTCGCAAAACCAGCACGCCGGGTGATCGTCTCTGCTCAAAGAAGTTAAGCTGGCCACGGCAATTTACCACATCACCAACGATGGTGATGGCAGGCGGCGTTAGCCCGGCTTCCTTAACCTTTTGCTCAATATCGGCGAGGGTGCCGCAGACAGTCTGCTGGTCGCTGCGTGTGGCATGACTTACGACGGCCACGGGTGTTGCGGCTGGTTTGCCAGCGTATATCAGACCCTGCGTGATGTAGGGCAGGTTGCCAAAGCCCATCAGGAAAATAAGAGTGCCCTCAAGCGCGGCGAGATTAGGGAAGTTCAGTCCGCGCAGTTCGTCTTTGAAATTGCCAGTGAACACATGGAAAGAGGAAGCACATTCGCGGTGAGTCACCGGAATACCAGCGTAAGCCGGCCCCGCAATGCAGGAGGTGATGCCGGGAATCTCCTCAAACGGAATACCGCGCTCGGCGAGATATATGCCCTCTTCGCCGCCACGTCCAAAGACGTAAGGGTCGCCACCCTTAAGCCGCACCACAATTTTGCCCGCAGCAGCCTTTTGATACAGCAGATCGTTGATTTTGTCCTGCGGCAGAGCGTGGTTGGCAGCCTGCTTGCCCACGTAAATTTTTTCGGCGGTCTCGGGAGCACGGTAAATCAGATTTTCGTTGATTAGGCGGTCATACACCAACACTTCGGCTTGTTCTATGGCTTGAAGCCCTTTCAGTGTGATCAGGCCAAAATCACCGGGGCCGGCGCCCACCAGATAAACCTTACCGGGTTTCTGTTCATTCATTGGCAATCATCTCCTTGATATTTTGCGCCAGCTTGGCGCCTGCCGCTGCTTCCTCGCCGTACCGTCCACTGATCGTTTTCCTGTGCAGGCCGCGGTCAGTCTGGAAGAAGCCGCAAAGCGTAAAGCTTGCGTTGCTAATTTCGCAATATGCGCCTATCGGCGCGTGGCAGCCGCCCTCGGTGAACTTAAGAAAGGCGCGTTCTGCCAGCATTTGACGGTGACTTACCTCGTCATGCAGAGGCAGCAATAGCTTTTGCGTTGCTGTATCGTCTGCCCGCGTTTCCAGTCCCAAAATACCCTGCGCCGGGGCGGGCAGCATGTCTTGCGGCTCCAACGCAAAACCGGCGATCTTGTCAATCAGCCCCAAACGGCTTAGCCCGGCTGCCGCCAGCAATACGCCCTGCAATCCCTGTTCTTTGGCCTTGCGCAGCCGTGTTTCCACATTGCCGCGCATGGGGGCGCATGTGATATCCGGACGAAGCGCTTGCAGCTGGCCGATACGGCGCAGGCTCCCGGTAGCGATAACACTATTTGGAGCAAGATCTGCCAGGCACTTTTCACCGCCGAAGCAGACGAGAAAATCGCGGGGGTCTTCCCGGCGTGGCGTTACGGCTAATGTCAAACCCGGCGGCTGCTCGGCGGGCAGATCTTTCAGACTGTGTACTGCCAGGTCAATTTGGCCGGAAAGAAGCGCCTCCTCAATTTCCCGCACGAATACTCCCTTAGAGCCCAGTTCGTTCAGCGGCTTGTCTAATATCAGATCGCCCTGTGTCTTAATGACGATAATTTCAGTGGCAAGCCCGGGATTAGCGGCGCGGATGGACGCAGCTACCTGTTCAGTTTGTGTCAGCGCCAGCTTGCTCCCTCTGGAGCCAATCAATAATTTCATCGCAGTTTCCTTTCTTTGCATTCCATATAGCGTTAAATCGGTCGGCTGGCGTATTGGTAAGCTTGGTCAAAAGCCTCCGTTTAGCGTCCGTGTCCGCCGCCAATTTTGTGACAATCAGGCGGCGCACTGTTCCCAGCCTTTTCACCGTTGTTTCGTCATAAGCGGCAAGCAGCGGTGTGATTTCCTGCTTTAAGTGTCTGGTCAAAAATGGCGTTTGCCCGCCAGAAGAGATAGCCAAGGTGATGCCGCCGCTTTTAATAACGCCTGGCAGTATTACATTGCCCTCGTTCGCGGCGGAGGCGACATTGCAGAGCAGATTTTGCTCCCGCGCCAGCCGGGCAATTTCACTGTTCAGTTCTCTGTTGTCTGTTGCAGCGATGACCAGCCGAAACCCATGTAAAATCTCCGGGTGGGCAGGGTCGAAAGCTTCTTCTCGCCTTGTGTGGGGAATGCGGCTCCAGGCGGCCTTGTCACACCGGGGGGACAGAAGCGTTATCACCGCTCCACCTGCTGCAAGCTCCGCTGCCTTGCGTGCGCCGATAGCGCCGCCGCCGATAATCAAAACCGGCCAGCCGGAAATGTTGATAAATAACGGTGTATGCATGATATTCTCCCGTGTCAACGCGCCTGCCGTTGTTCATTTTCAAACAATTCCTGCAAAACTTGCGAATAATGCTCGCGCTTTTGCGGGTCGTCCATTGCTTTCAGACTTAAAATCGGGTTCTGTACAGCTTTGCGGAGGGCTGATTGCAGCGTGCGGCTGATGATTTTCTGTTCGCGTTCACTGACTGATATCTTGCGGAACAGGTATTCTAAATGCGCCTCGGCAATCTCATCCACCGAGTTGTTCAGAGACTGGATCACGTTGTCCTGTCCGGAATGTGCCACCCACGCCTTGTAATCGGCCAGATACTGTTCGATCATTGCCTCGGCGCGGGCGGAAAGTGCATCGCGTTCGGCCAGACCGGCCGCAGCCTGCTGCTTTAAAACGTCAATATTGGCGACGTGATAATTGGGCAGTTCCGCAATTGTTTCGTCTATGTTGCGGGGAATAGCCATATCCAGCATATAGCAGGGTGTTTCTCTGGCCGGCATATCCTGTTTTTTCAGCAGCACGTGCGGGCAGGAGGTGGCTGCCACCAGCAGGTCGGCCTCGCTTACAAGTTCCGTCGCACGGTTGCTGGGCTGATATTCCACATTGTTAAGCTCCCGGCAGGCGGCTCGAGCAGCGGCAGCGCTGCGGTTGCAGATTATAATTTTGGCAAGAGGCCTGTCCTTGGCATATTGCAGGAATAGCCTGCCGATCTCGCCAAAGCCCAGCAGCAGCATTGTTTTGCCCTCAAAGCCACCGGATTCCTTTTCCAGATATTTCAGGCCGATATAGCCTGTGGAGACAGGGATCTCCGAAATTTTCAGGCTGGTTTTGATTTCTTTGGCGCACTTGATGGCCTCTTGAAACAGGCGGTTGAAATATTTGTCGGTGTTGTGGAAGTTGTGGGCGAACTCGTATGCTTCCTTGACCTGACGCAGTATTTCGTCCTCGCCGATCACGGCTGATTCCAATCCTGCCGCTACGCGGAAAATGTGGCGTATAGCCGCCTCGCCGGATAGCTGGTAGACCATGTTATGATGGTCGGCCAGTTTAAAATAATCGATATACAGACGGCGGAAATCCCGGTTTACACGTGAAAGTTTCAGCTCATCGTCGGTGTTTTGCAGGTAATATATCTCGCTGCGGTTGCAGGTGGAGAGTATAACTGTTTCTGCTGCGCCTCCTGCCAGAAGTCTGGAAGAAAATTCCAGGCTGTGGCTTTCCGAAAACGCTGCTTTTTCACGAATAGCCGCGTCCGCGCGGTGGTCGATGCCCAAAACGGAAATTTGCACTTTACTGACGCCTCCTTTGTTGATAGGCCGCTGCAGCCAGCAGCAGATTTTTGGCCATTTGAGGATTTCCCCAGAAATTGAAGTGCGGATAGCCGCCCAGCGTGTTTTCGCGCTGATAGCCCTCCTGCCAGTATTGGTTTTTGCCAGGTTTGCTCACCTGATAGCGCGGTGGATAGTCTGCCTTGTCCACTCGCTTGGTATAATGAAACTCATGTCCGGTTATTGCTCCAGACGCGTTCCCGGTAAGCGGCGTGCCTGCTGTTATTTCTGCCTGCATATAGCCAAAATGCTGCAAGCGGTCGGTCATGGCGAAATTAAATGGGAAGAACCCCGTCATTTGATATGTAGCATTTTGATAGGTAAGCGTGCGTCCCAGGTAGATAAAGCCGCCGCACTCGGCGTAGCAGGGAAGACCAGCCGCGAGTTTTGCGGCAATGTCGGCACGGAACCCGGCGTTGGCCTCCAGTGCTGCCGCGAAAAGCTCCGGATAACCGCCGCCGAGATACAGCGCGTCCACTGGAGGAAGCGATGCGTCTTTCAGCGGGCTGAATGGAACAATTTCCGCTCCCAGTTGCTCTAACAAGTCAATATTGTCCTGATAATAAAAGTTAAACGCCGCGTCCTGCGCAATACCCAGCCGCACGGGTTGGGCGAGCGGCGCGGGGAGAGGCGGTTCCGGCGCGTATTTTGGCGTATACGCCGCTGCGGCAAGCAGAGCAGGCCAGTCGCAGTTTTCCAGCAGACAGCCGGCTACCTTGTCGAATTTGGCGGTGAGGTCGGTATACTCGCCGCTGCAATAAAGCCCCAAATGCCGTTCGGAGAGGGCGAAAGCCGGATCATGCGGCAGCCAGCCCAACACCGGGATCTGGCAGTTTGCTTCAATAATTTCCTTAAGATAACGGAAAAGCATGGCCGATTTAACGTTGTTCAGCAGTACGCCGGCAATTTTGACGCCGGGAGCAAAATCGCGGAAGCCGTTTACCAGCGCCGCTGCCGAAAGCGCCATGCCGCGTGCGTTCACCAGCAGCAGCACCGGTAAGTCCAAAATCCGGGCTATATCGGCAGAGCTGCCGTAAATGCTCTTGGGCGATAAGCCGTCGAACAGCCCCATCACGCCTTCAATCAGCGCTATATCAGCATCGGCGGCGTTTTTGTTGAAAAGATGGCGCAATGTTTCCTCCGGCAGCATAACGCTGTCCAAATTGCGGGAGGGGCGGCCGCAGAGCGCCGTGTGATACATAGGGTCGATATAATCCG
Source organism: Candidatus Avidehalobacter gallistercoris (assembly GCA_018715045.1). Lineage (GTDB taxonomy): Bacteria > Bacillota > Dehalobacteriia > UBA4068 > UBA4997 > Avidehalobacter > Avidehalobacter gallistercoris. The sequence goes on along the minus strand of DVMH01000027.1, from coordinate 28,546 downwards.
GCCCCACCTTAAACGGCTGTACGGCAAATCCCTGCCGGCGTAGCGCCGTCATCAACCCGCAGGCGAACGTGGTTTTGCCGCTGCCGCTTCCTGCCGCCGCCAGCATAAAGGCTGCTTTGGCCATGGCTTTTTCCTCGCTTTCTTAAAAAATTCATCTGTTATATATGACCTGGTTCAGCGCCGCAAAACTGGCATATGTTCTGCCTGCCGCCTTGGGGCGTTCGATTTTCAGCAGCGGAATCCCCAGAGTCCTGGCCGCCGCCAGCTTTTCATCAAGCCCGCCAGCCTTGCCGCTATCCTTGGAGACGATAACGGAAGCATTGCAGTAATGCGCCAGCGCTATGTTTAGCTCTGCCGTCGCCACACCTTTCATAGCGAAGATGTGAGCCGGGTCGATATTTAGCTCCTCCAGCTCCCGGAGTATGCGGCTTTCGGCCAGCACCCTCATATATACGCGGGTGTGAAAATCCGGCAGATCCATAAATTGGGGTAGAGTTTTGCTGCCCACCGTCAGCAGAATACTGCCGGGCATATCACGGAGGATAGCTACCGCCGAGGAAAAATCAGCCGCGCGAATAACATGTGCCCCGGCTTCCTCCGCTGTTTCCCGTTCATAGCGGAGGTATGGCACATTTTGGCTTTGCGCCGCCGCCTTGGCGTTGGCGCTCACTTCCACTGCGAAAGGGTGGCTTAAATCGACCAGAAAATTGGGTTGTTCCGCCGCGATAAGGCGGGCAAATCCTGCCTCGTCCAGCGCGCCGGAAACAGTTTTCAGACCGGGGCGGGGGGGGAGGCAGGCGGCGCCCAGCTGGCTGAACGTGGTGGCGGTTATCTGAGTATCCTCCGGCTGGGCGGCAATGAACGCGGCGCCGTCTGCTGTGCCAGCTACCACCAACAGCTTAGTCATTGTTCTCGCGCTTTCCCTGATAGCCGCGCGGAGTAATGATTTTGTCGTTCCAGACGTATGTCTGGCTGTTGCCGACAAACACAGTGGAGAACATATCTACCTGCTCAGTGTCCAGACCGGCCAATGTGGTGACTATGGTGTGCTCGCCCTCGCGCCCGATGTTTTTGACGATACCGACAGGCGTTGTCGCCTTTTTGTATTGCAGCATAATTTCCCGCGCCTTGGCCAAATGTTCCGGCCGTCCATGGCTTCTGGGGTTATAAATTACAATGTTGAAATCCGCGGAAGATGCCGCTGCCAGTCGTTTTTCGATCAGCTGCCATTCGGTCAGCCGGTCGGACAGGCTGATTACCGCAAAGTCATGCATCAGTGGTGCGCCGAGCAGAGCCGCCCCGCTGGCTGCTGCCGTAATACCCGGCACCACGACGACCTTGACCGGCAAGTCCTGCGCTAGCTCCAGTATCAGCCCAGCCATGCCGTAAATGCCCGCATCGCCGCTGCTCACCATTGCAACGGTCTTGCCCTGTAATGCCTCCGCCAGCGCCAGCTCGCATCGCTTTACTTCGCCTGTCATGCCGTTTTGCAGGTACTCCTTATCAGGGTAAAGCGGCTGTACCAGCTTGATATACGCGCCGTATCCGGCGATAACGTCGGCCTCGGCCAGAGCAGCTTTTGCCTGCTCCGTCATTTGTTCAGGGCTGCCGGGCCCGATGCCCACAACGTAAAATTTCTGCATAATCATTCTCCTTATTATTATTGCCAGCGGAAAGTCATTGGCGTTGCCGCCAGGCTGAATGTAATACCGGGGTAAATCTCCTTGGGTACTAAGGTTTTGCCGCCGGCGGCCAGCAGCGCCGCTGCCTGCGCCACGCTGGGGGCGCCGGTGATACTGGTCACAAAGGCCGATTTCCTGTCCGCCGTAATTTGGGCAGATACGCCTGCCAGCTCTGCTGCGCTGAACGTGCGGAAGCGCAGCTTATATTCCGCTGACAGTGCCAGCAAGGCTGGCTCGTCCTTTTTCAGGTCGATAGACGCGATTGCTTTGATAGCCAGCGGGTTAATGCCGTGTGCCGCAAGAAATTGGTCCAGCGCCCGACGCAGATCTTCGGCCGGGGTATTGCGTTTGCAGCCCACGCCCAGCACCAGATTCTGCGGTATCAGCCGCAGAACGTGTTTAAAACGTGTCGCCGGTGTTGCCGTCTGATATCCAATGTAGACCAGGTTGCGCGCGTTCTGTGCTTCCTCTGCCCGGCAGATATCCGGCGGCAGCGGCTCGGCCAGGGGAATATCGCTTAAAACCGCCACTTGTTCACCGTTCACCAGCGCTCCGCTGATATGTTTCAATGCTGCGATGTTAGCTATGGCGCAATGATTGGCCTGCGCCAACAAATCAAAGGCTGGCTTACCGGTGACGTCGGTGGCGGTGGTGATGACCGAAGTGGCGCCGAGCAGTTCTGATACGCGGCGGCAGAGAGCGTTGCCTCCGCCCAGATGGCCGGAAAGCAGGCTGATGACAAAACTGGCCTGCTCGTCTATCACCAGCACCGCCGGGTCATAGGTTTTGTGGCGCACATAGGGCGCAAACTGCCTCACTGCGATGCCTGCCGCCATCACCATGATGAAAGCGCCATAGCGGGGGAATATCTTTGCCAAAAGCTCGGCCAGCGGGCAGTCAAAAATATGCGTGTCCGCCGTATCGCCGTTTGCCTCCGCCCTTGCTTTCAGATAAACGTCGGCAGGAAGTTCACGTAGGCGGAGCGCCGTGCGGCAGCCGCCCTGCGTCAGGGCGATGACGGCGATTTTGTTATTTTCCCTCAGATTACTCATTTTCTCTCACCGCTGATGATCGTCACGGGGTTCAGCCCCAGCATTAAGTGCTTTGAGCCTGCCGGGCGGCTCCGGGCTGCCGTTATCTGCACTGCTTCAATATCGCTGAAGCCGCAATCCTGCAGTGCCGTCAGCGCCTCGCCGGCGGATTCCAGCGTGATGGCAGAGATGACAGCGCGGAGCGGTTTTTCGCCCAGGCTTTTTATAATATCGGCCAGATTGCCGCCGCTGCCGCCGATGAAAACGCGGTCAAATATAGCGTCCTCCGGAATTGCCGCCGGAGCCTCGCCCTCAATTAACTTTACGTTATCAAGTCCGAAGCGAGCCAAATTCTCACGGCAGAGCGCTACTGCCGCTGGGTTTTTTTCCAGAGAGATAACGCTGCCGTTATATGCCGCCAGAGCGGCTTCGATAGTGACTGAGCCGGTTCCGGAGCCAATCTCCAGCAGGCGGCTTTGCGGCGTCAGATGGAGCTTGGCGGTGATGACCGCCCGCACCTCGCTTTTGGTCATCGGCACATTGCCGCGGGTGAAGGCCTCGTCGGCAATACCTGCGGGCAAATACGGCCAGGGACGGCTGGCGGGATCGTTGTTTTTGATAAGCATAACGCTTAATTCACTGAAATCTCCCTGGGCAATATCCGCCGGGCTGCCGCAGGATACGCGCTCCTCCGGATAGGTCAGGTTTTCGCCAACCGTGAGCCAAAGGCTGGCAAATTTCAGCCGTGTAAGTTTCGCCGCAATGCTTTGCGGTGTGTTCTCGCCGCCGCAGAAAATGGCCGTTAGCGGGTTCATCATAACTGTGTTTTGCAGATTGGCGTCAGCCGCGCCGTGCAGCGTGATGATTTTCAAATCGTTCAAATTGGCGTTGCAGTGCGCCAGCAGGCATTGCAGCGAGCTTATGCCCGGCAGCACTTTAAACGGCACGTCAGGCAGGCGGTTTTGCAGATAGGCTCGGATACTGAACAGCCCGGTGTCGCCAGAGGCCAGCACTACCAGCCGTTTTTCGCGCCATTTTGACTCGATTAAGGCGAGAATGGAGGATAATCCCTTGTCTATTACCACTGTTTCCGGCGCGTTCGGTGCAAATTCCGTCAGCTGCCGCCGCCCGCCGATAACGATATCGGCGCGGTCGATCAAATCCTTGGCAATGGGGTATAAGAAGCCGGGGCTGCCCGGCCCCACGCCGATAATGTAAGGGATCTGCCCGTTCATAGATCATCCGCCTTTCTGCTTTTTTGCTTGATTTCGGTAAGCATTTGCCTGGCTTTCTCTTCCATATAAAGCAGGCGGTTCGCGTCGCCGAACAGCATGGCGCCCACCGTTATTTCGTTGTATGTGTAAGTTTCCGACCGCCGGGCGGCGTTTTCCGTCACCATACGGTAAACGCCGGCGAGCCCTGCCGCGTCAATTTCCGCTGCCGCTGCGCTGGTTGTTTTGGCAGCGTAAATGCGGCGCAGAAGCTGCGCATCGCCACCGGCAAGAGCTGCGTAAGCCGTCAGAATTTCCAGCCGCGCGTCAGCCACATGGCTGTGGGTGTGGAAAATGCTGCCGCTCACCTTAACCAGCTTGCCGAGGTGGCCGCAAAGCAGCAGGCGCTTAACATTCATTTCTCTGGCTGTGTCCAGCATAAAGCCGAGATAGTTGCTGATTTTCAGAACGTTTTCTGCCGCTATGCCGCATGACGCCAGAAAATCCAGACCATAGTTGCCGAAAGCGAAAATGATGGGCATGTCCTCCGGCAGGCGGTGCAGCAGCACGCTCAGCTCCACTTTAAGGCTTTGCTTCAGAGCTTCTTCCGACATTGGGTTCACGATGCCGGTGCTGCCCAGAATAGATATGCCGCCGACGATGCCGAGCCGTGGGTTGAATGTGCGCTTGGCAATTTCCGTGCCGCCGGGAACGGAGATAACGACGGTCGCACCTTGCCCCGCCGGCAGCACACGGCGCAGGTTCTGAGTGATCATAGCGCGAGGGGTAGGGTTGATGGCAGCCTGTCCAACTGGCACCTTTAAGCCCGCCAGTGTCACCTTGCCCACGCCAGAGCCGCCTGTGATAGTTATTTCGCCGCCCTCTGTCAGCCTTACCTCAGCGCAGATGTTGAGGCCGCTGGTGATATCCGGGTCGTCGCCGCCGTCTTTGGTAACGGCAGCCATAGCCCCCTCTGCGGTATACTCGCAGCGCGCCAGCGGCAGTGTGATGTGTCTGCCCTGCGGCAATTCTACCTCCACCTGGGCGGGTTTTTCACCCGTCACCAGCAGGCAGGCTGCGGCTTGGGCTGCTGCCGCCGCGCAGGTGCCGGTGGTATAGCCTTTGCGCAGCATTTTGTTGCCGAAAGCCACGTATTCCTCAAAGATTTCTGTCATTTCGTTTCCTTAATTATTCAATGCTTTATTTCAAAGCTTCCAACATCAGTGCGTTGATGATAGCGGCAGCCACATTGCTGCCGCCTTTGCGTCCTTTGGCCACAATATACGGCACGTTCAACTCCATGAACAGCTCTTTGGCTTCCACTACGTTGACGAAACCGACCGGAACGCCAACCACTAAAGCCGGGGAGAGCTTGCCTGCAAGGATCAAATCGCGCAGCATCAAAAGAGCCGTAGGTGCGTTGCCGATGGCGAAAATGCTGTTTTTGGCGTCTCTTGCGGCAAGCTCCATGGCCATAGCCGCGCGTGTCACACCGCCTGCTTTGGCCTGTTCCATTACCTGCGGGTCGTCGATAAAGCAAGCTTTTGCCGCACCGAGTTTGGACAAATTCTTTTGATTAATCCCCGCAAACGCCATGCGGGTGTCGGTAACCACCGTGCATCCTGCTTTAAGGGCGGCCACGCCGGATTTGACCGCATTATGGCCAAACACCAGATTGTCGGCATAATCAAAATCGGCGCTGGTATGAATAACACGCTTGATAATGCCCTGCTGCTCAGCGGGGAAAGTTTTGTTACCCAGAATTTCGGTGATAATTTCAAAGCTTCTGGCCTCAATTCTGGCCGGTTCAATAATGGTAATTTCCGTCATGATCCTTGCGTCCTCCTTGTATCCGACTTGGCGGGTGTTGATAATACTTTTCACATAGTTGATGCATAAAGCAGGGATTTTATCAATGCTAATCGCCCACGCAGGAACTGATAGGTGTTCCGGTTTCATGGGTTTCGCTGCATTGCATTAAATTATGCTGGAACAATTATTATTCCCCTGCAAGATATCTCTATAATACCACTGTTCCCAAGTAGAAGAATCCGTAAATTAATGCCGCCAGCAAAACGCTGCAATCCAATATGCGGCAGGCTTTTGTGTAATCATCAAATTCCGGGGCTTTTTTTGCCTGGCCGATAAACGGTTTGGCCACCAATTGTCCGCCGTAATAATTGGGTCCTCCCAACTGTATGCCCAGCAGTCCAGCCATCACGCTTTCCGATTGGGCGCTGTTAGGGCTTTGGTGGGCATACCGATCTTTCAGCCATGTCCGCCAGCCGCCGGCTATATCATAGCCCAAAAGCCCCCCTGCCAGCAGCATAAGCAACGCTCCCAAGCGCGCCGGGATAAAATTGGCTATGTCGTCTAAATGCGCCGGGAAGAAACCGAAATCGTAATAGCGGGCGTTTTTATAGCCCACCATGGAATCCATCGTGTTGGCGGCCTTATAAAGATAAGCCAGCAGCACTGCCCCAGGCAGACCCCAGAATATATAGCCCAGACACATATAGAAAAACGGGGCTAATACGCCGTCTATCGTGTTTTCAGCTACCGTTTCCACCGCGGCTTTGATAATTTGCGGCGGAGTGAGGTTTTGCGTATCCCGTCCTACCACCAGCGAGAGCTTTTGCCGCGCCAGGGCGATATCACCCTTTTGCAGCGCTTTTACCGCCAGACCTGGTTCTACTTTCAGGTCTTTCCATGCCAGCGCCGTATAAAGCAGATATACGCCTAATACAGTTTGCAGCCATGGCCAGCGTGCAAACAGAGCGAAAGGCGCCAGCACCAGCGCCGCTACCGTAACAAGGACAGCCAGCATAAACATAAGGCCGCCGGTACGTTTATCAGTGCGCTTATAGAACAGATTTTCATATGAGGAGATAATTTTGCCCACCAGCATTATTGGGTGGGGAAAGCCTTTGGGGTCGCCCAGCAGGGCGTCCAGAAGCAGGCCAAAATAAACCGGCATTAAAATGCGCGACCTTTCTGTTTACTGATTTTTGCCGTCAATCAGGCGGAGGATATAGTCGATGTCCAGATACTTTCTGGCATATTCGCCCAGTTTGGCGTATTGCTGTTCTTTAATGGCGGCGGTATCCACCGGGGGCAACGGCTTTAAACCAATGCTTTTGCGGATTTGGTTCAGCCAGATATTGCGGAATGTGTCGTTATGGAATACATTGTGCAGGTATGACCCGGCCACGCGCAAGTCCGGGGTGGCCGCGCCGTCAGTATGCCGCTCTATTTGCCATAGGGGAAGAGCCGTATCGGAGACGAGCTCGCTTTCGCCAAGGTGTATCTCATAGCCAAGCGCCGTCATACCGCCCAGCATGGGATGCAGGCCACGCGCCTGCTGCTGCTGCACGTGCTTCTGCGGCTGAAATCGGGTGACAAGTGGGAGCAGCCCCAGCCCCGCCGCCTGAAAACCGGGCTTAAAATCAACGCCGTCCGGGTCAAGCATCTTCTGCCCCATTATCTGATAACCACCGCAGATACCATAGATGAAACCGGGAAAACGCCGGATTTTATCGGCCAAGCCGCTTTGCTCCAGATATGCCAAATCGGCGATGGTGCTTTTGGTTCCGGGCAGAATTATGGCGTCAAAATCTGTCAGTTCCGTGAATTCATCCACCTGCCGCACGTCAACGTCCGGCTCATAGCGGAAAATTTCCATATCAGTGTGGTTGGATATGTACGGTAGCTTTACCACGCCGATACGAATGGGGCGCGCCGCGCCGGAGGTATGCTCAAAATTGATGCTTAAAGAATCCTCGCCCTCAATGTTGATATCGGTGAAATAAGGCAGAACGCCCACCACTTTGACGCCGGTGTATTCCTCTATCCATTTGGCGCCATCGGTGAACAGGGCGATGTCGCCGCGAAACTGGTTGAAGATGATTCCCTTAACGCGGTTTCTGTCCTCGCCCAGCAACTCCAAAGTGCCCACGATGGAGGCGAAGCTGCCGCCCCGGTTGACGTCAGCCACCAACAGCACCGGTACGTCGGCTTCTCTGGCAATGCGCATGTTAACGATCTCATGCGCGTTCAGGTTCACCTCGGCGGGACTGCCCGCGCCTTCGATAACAATAGTGTCGTAATTGGCTGCGATAATGCCAAGCGCCTTTCGCACGGCCTGTATGCCTTCGTTCATGGTAAAATGCGCGTGATACTCGCTTCCCGGCATACTCTTATATACCTGTCCGAACAGCACGATTTCCGAACCGCTGTTCTTCTGCGGCTTCAGCAGAATGGGGTTCATGTATGTCTCCGGTATAACGCCCGCGGCCTCGGCCTGCACGCCCTGCGCCCGGCCAATCTCACCGCCGTCCCACGTGACGTATGAATTATTGGACATATTCTGACTCTTAAAGGGCGAAACCCTGCGCCCCATATCGGCTAACACACGGCACAGCGCTGTCGCCACATAGCTTTTGCCCGCGTCGCTGGAGCAGCCCTGTATCATAATGCCTTTCATGCTTACACCTCGTTAAATTGCAAAAATAAAAGCGCCGGACGGAATGAACGCGGTCACTTTCCGCCGGCGCTGCCAGTCTGTTTCATTACGGCATAGTAAGACCATAATGCTTTTGCCCAGAAAGTAACTGCCTGCGGTAGGTCTACCGACTTAACTTCTTCCTAATAGGGCTCCTTCCCATTCCTGCGGAATAGTGGCTGTGCGCCCGTTCGTCAGTATCACGGTTGCTGGGACAGTACAGGATTTGAACCTGTTTCCCTGTTATGCCTTGCGGCACCGCGCAGAGTTTTTATTATATAGTATAGAAAATTATACTTTATTTCGCGTAAAAAGACAAGGGCTTGGCAGTGAAAAATTGCGCCAAACCCTTGTTAAATTTATTTCAGGCTATTTTTCGATGCCCCGGCGGGCGGGGATACCACGGTCAAACGGATGTTTCAGCTTTGTTACTTCCGAAAGATAATCGGCCAGCTCGATAAGCTCCGGCGCGGGCTTACGCCCGGTCAGAACAATCTCAAGTTCCGCCGGTTTCTCTCTCAGAAATGCCAGCAAACGTTCCCGGTCAAGCATTTGGTGGTTATACGCAGCCACGACCTCATCCAACACCAGCAAACGAGCGTTGTTGGTAAGCGCGGCAGTTATCGCCTTTTCCAGCAGGCCGATGCAGATATGCTTAGATTCAGTCCGCTGCTCCGCCGTCATACTTTTATAGAAGCCAAGGGTAGGCGCAGTCTGCACCAGTGTGATTTGCGGTATCATCCGCAGGATATTCAGCTCAGATGATTGGTTGTTTTTCAAAAACTGGCAGAACACGACGTTTGCGCCGCTGCCCGCGCAGCGCACGGCCAGCCCTACGGCTGCGGTGGTTTTGCCTTTGCCGTCACCGGTATAGATGTGAATAAGCCCAGTCATATTTTGCCTCCAATTCGCTTTTTTCTGATTATACTCGATTGCGGTGCAAAGAGCAAGCGTTTGGCAGGCGATTACTGTGTTTATTGCTGCCTGGCCATAGCCTGATTTATTAGCTGCCGCAGCAGGTCGGAACGGCTGACAATGCCGCTTAACCGGCCTTGGTTGAGAACCGGCACTTTTTTGATACGCTTATCCGCGAAGATGTGAAAAAGTTCCTGTTCGCTGGCGTTTTGCTCAATACAGACCGCTTCTTTGGTGGCCAATTCCATAACTTTCAGGCTGCTGAGCTTGGCCAGACGGTCGTCCAGCTTGTCAAGGCTCTGCCATAGCGGATAGCGCAGGGAAAAATTGTTTGGTTCCATTTCCAGACCGCCCATATAACGGATAATATCGCCGTCGGAGATAAAACCGCAGACCTGTGTCTGATCATTGACGATAGGCAGACCGCTGGTTTTATGTTCCGCCATGCAAAGCAACGCGTCCAGGGCAGTGGCTCTGTTGCTCACGCTGTAAGGCGTGCGGTTCATAAAGGCGGCGATACCGGTCATTCTGTCAGTCTGGTGATAAGCGGCTTGCTGATTGCTCCATTTGTTCTCCAGAAGGGCCAGCAGCAGGCCGAGCGCGCCTGTGGCTGCTGCAAGCAGGCAGCTGGCGGTGAAGCCGCCTCCCGCTGTGGGATAAAGCGAATAAAGGCCGGAAAACAGCGACGCGCCGAGGCAGCCTGCAATCTGAAAGCCGGTGCTCATAATGGTGACGCCGTGGGGATTTTCCTCAAACGAGAGATTCGATAATGCCAGACTCTGCACCGGGCCGATGATCAGGGCTGAGCCGCAGATCACCGGGATATAAAGCAGCGAAAGCAGATAGATGTTGCCGGTGGAATGGGTGAGGCCGATAGCGCCGGCCGCCAGACCGATCAATATGAAGCCCAGCGGCAGCAGGATTGCGGCCCCGTGTTTGTCATAAATGCGCCCGGCCAGCGGCGAGAAAAAGCAGGAAAGCAAAATTGCCGGGAACAGGGTCAGCGAGGCCGCCAGCGCAGAGACTCCCCAACCGCTCTGCAGAAACATCGGTGTGACGATATTCATGGCGAAAATCACCAGCAGCGCCAGCATATTCAGCAATACGCCCAGCGCAAAGGGTTTGATAGCAAGAGGAGTCAGCTTGATCAGCGGTTGCTCCAGACGGCTCTGCCGCCGTATAAAAGCGCTCAGAAACACCGCGCCCAGCAGTATAACGGCGACGGCCAGCTTCAGATTACCCATAAAGACGGTGGAGATGCCGTAAAGTATGCCGATCAGGGCGATGCTGATGTAAATTACCGAGAGCGCGTCCAGCTTGGGATAGGTCAGCCTGGAAATATTGTCCAGCATCAGTGCGCCGCAGATAAAACAAAGTACGGTCAGCGTAAAGAAAAACCAGATCATGGCGTGCCAATCGGCCAGCGCCAGGAACAGACCTGCCAGAATCACGCTGGAGGAGGGGCCGAGGGTGGTCATTGCGCCCATTAAGCCCATATAAGCTCCCAGTTTGCGCTTAGGCGCAACTTCCAGCGTGATGTTCATGCCGATCGGGATCAACATGCCGGTGCCGAAGGCCTGCACAATGCGGCCAGCCAGCAAAACAGTAAAATTACCTGCTGAGGCACAGACAGCGCTGCCGATTACCAGCAGGGCGACAGTGAAAAGGTACAGTTTCCTGGTGGGTATGCTGCGGTATAAAAAGGCCGAGATCGGCACCATAACCGCCGCTCCCAGCATATAGGCGGTGGAAAGCCACTGCACTGTCGCCACGCCGACATTCAGATCGTCCATGATCTGCGTGAACGCTACATTCAGGAACGTTTCATTGAAAGTGGCCAAAAAGGCGGAAAAGGCGGCCACGAAAATCATTAGTTCTGGCCTGCGGATTCGGGATGATACGTTGTTCGAGTTTTGTGTCTGAGTCACAAAAAGATCTCCTTTCTGATATTAATTACAGAAAAAAATAACGCCGCTTGGGCGCTGGCGTTCGTTTTCCGGTAAACAAAAAACGGCACATGCTTCAGCCTATGCTCTGTATTACGGTGCCGTAATCAGATTTACTAGCATGGCTAAACATGTGTCGTTACCGTTTGTTTTTCTGTAATTATAAAGTTGTTGGTGCCTTTGGCACAAGAGCTATTTTAACATAAAAAATCCGCGAAAGTCAATCGGTTTTTGCTGCAAATCAGCCGTCAAAATTCGGCTAATACCGCAGTCAGAACGGCCAGCAGTTGGTTGTTTTGCTCCGGCAGCTTCACTGCCGCACGAAAATAGCCGGGGCAAAGCCCCTGATAGTTGCTGCAATCCCGCAGCAGCAGGTTATGCGCGCGGCAGGCCTCAGCCAATCCCGGCACGCTGCGGAAGAATATATAGTTGGCCATAGAACCGTAGGTTCGGCAGCCCAGCGCTGCCAGGGCGTCTTGTAGGCGTTCCCGCTCGTCTTTGACCAGCGCCTTGGCGCGGGCGACGTATTCGGTTTCCGTGAGCGCTGCCAGCCCTGCCTCCTGTGCGGGGATAGATACGCTCCATGGCTGAGCGGCTTCGGCGAGGGCCGCCAGCAGCGCCTGGTCAGCGCATAGGCCATAGCCCAGACGCAAACCGGGCATGGCGTATATCTTGGTGAACGCTTTCAGAATGAACAGGTTGGGATAAGCGGATAGCTCTGGCTTAAGGCTATAGGCGGCGGGCTCGTCCAGGAATTCGTTGAAGCACTCATCCATGACCAGACGGGCGCCGATGTCGCGGCATTTCTCCAATATCCGGAGCAGCGCCGGGCGCGGCACGGCCAGCCCGGTGGGATTGTTAGGATTGCACAAAAACACGATATCCAGACCTGGAGTGAGTGCCTCCAGATAGGCGTCGGCCAGCCGGAAGCCGTCTTCCTCTTTAAGATAGAAGAAATCAACCTGGCAGTCTACAGTGCGGAGAGCCTGTTCATATTCATGGAAACCGGGGGCGAGCAGCAGGGCGCGCCTGGGTTTTGCAGCCAACGCCAGCTGGAAGATCAGATCCGCTGCGCCGTTGCCGCAGACGACATACTCCTCCGGCGTCTGTTCGTGCGCCGCTATAGCCGCTTTCAGCCGGCGGCATTTTGGGTCGGGATAGGATGCGGAGGCCGCCGCTCCCGCCGCTGCTGCCCGCACAACGCTCTCTGGTATGCCAAGAGGGTTGATGTTGGCCGAAAAATCCAGCATATTCTGATAAGTGTAAATGTCGCCGCCGTGAATGTGCATAAGAGCCTCCTGAAAAAAATACTCTCTTAATCATAAATTAAACCGTTGCAAAATGCAAGCCGTCCGTCGCCGGAATTACATTATATTAAGGAATTTTGTGGGAAAATTATGCAATAACTTGGGAAAACCGCTTGCTAAAAGGCTTTGGCCGTGCTATAATATAATGCGCTTTAATCTAAGGTAAATATTTTTTGAATAATATATAGCCAATAGCGGAGGTGAAAAAATGACTACTGTGCTGATGATTTTGCAGATGCTGTGCGCCATTGCGCTGATTGTGACGGTACTGATGCAGTCCAGCAAGAGCGCCGGGCTTTCCGGCTCCATCGCGGGCGGCGCGGAGACGTTCTTCGGCAAAAAGAAGGGTATGGATGAACTGTTTTCCAAGCTCTCTATAGTGGCGGCGGTGCTGTTTCTGGCGTTGACGCTGTTGTTGGCGGCTCTTTAATGCCGCAGGGATTCAATCGTTTTAAGGCAAAGTTAGGAGGATTTTGAGAGAACTATGGATTTCATTATGAATTACGCTCCGGTGATCGGTGCGTTGGCCGGCGTGCTGGCATTGCTGTTCGCAGTGGTGCTGGCCAAGCGGGTGACGGCTGTGGAGCCCGGCAATGACCGCATGGTGGAGATTATGAATTCTATCCATGAGGGCGCAATGGCTTTTTTGGGCCGTCAGTATAAAACTCTGGTTATTTTCGTCGTGGTTATGGCGCTGGTCATCGTGGGGGCCGGTATGATTACCGGCGGCACTGAGGGCGGCCTGAATCCGCTGACTGCCGTTCCTTTCCTGATTGGCGCGGTCTGCTCCATTCTGGCTGGCAATATCGGTATGCGTATTGCAACCAAGGCCAATGCCAGAACTGCCAATGCTGCGCAGGCCTCCGGCCTGAACAAGGCTTTGAGCGTGGCTTTCTCCGGCGGCGCTGTTATGGGCATGAGCGTGGTTGGCCTGGGTCTTTTGGGTCTGGGTATTGTGGTTTTGCTTTTCCCCGGTCAGTCTGACATTATTAACGGATTCAGCCTGGGCGCTTCGTCCGTGGCTCTGTTTGGCCGTGTGGGCGGCGGTATCTACACCAAGGCTGCCGACGTGGGCGCTGACCTGGTTGGCAAGGTTGAGGCCGGTATTCCCGAAGATGATCCGCGTAACCCGGCGGTTATTGCTGATAACGTGGGCGATAACGTCGGCGACGTGGCCGGTATGGGTTCCGACTTGTTTGAATCTTATGTTGGTTCTGTTATTGCAGCCATTGCGCTGGGCGCGTCTTTGGCTATCGGAGATAACGGCGAGGGCGTTATCGTGCCGCTGCTGCTGGCGGCCTGGGGCATTGTTTCCAGCATTATCGGCACTTTCTTTGTGCGCACGGGCGAGGGCAAAAACCCCCAGAAAGCTCTGGACGCCGGTACATATGTGGCAACGCTGCTTTCTATCGTGGGCACGTTCGTTATCTGCAAGTTTGTTCTGCCGGAAACTTTCCAGAACGGTATGTACACCAACACCGGCGTGTTCATTGCCAGTGTGGCTGGTCTGGTGGCCGGTACATTGATTGGTAAGATCACCGAATATTACACTTCGGCTGACTATAAGCCGGTTAAGGACATTGCCGCTTCCTGCGAGACTGGCACTGCGACCAACATCATTTCCGGTATTGCCACTGGGATGACTTCCACCGCGCTGCCGATCATCGTTATCTGCTGCGGTATCGGCGCTGCGTTTTACTTTGCCGGTCTGTACGGCATTGCCATCGCGGCTGTGGGTATGCTTTCCACCACCGGCATTGTGGTGGCGGTTGACGCGTATGGCCCGATTTCCGATAATGCTGGCGGCATTGCTGAGATGGCCGGTCTGGAACACCATGTGCGTGAGATCACCGATAATCTGGACGCGGTTGGCAACACCACCGCTGCCATCGGCAAGGGCTTTGCTATTGGTTCTGCTGCGCTGACTGCTTTGGCGCTGTTTTCCGCCTACACGCAGGCAGCGGGAGTTACCAATATTGATATTATGAATCCGATGGTGGTTATCGGCCTGTTTATCGGCGGTATGCTGCCATTCCTGTTCTCTGCGATGACAATGAGCGCTGTGGGGCGTTCGGCTTCGCATATGATTACTGAGGTGCGCCGTCAGTTCCGTGAAATCCCCGGCCTGATGGAGGGCGCTGCCAAGCCGGATTATGCCCGCTGCGTGGATATCTCTACTACGGCGGCTCTGCGTGAGATGGTTATGCCGGCTGTGCTGGCTGTGGTTGCGCCGCTGTTTGTCGGCCTGGTGCTGGGGCCTGAGGCTCTGGGCGGTCTGCTGGCCGGCTCTCTGGTGACCGGTTTCCTGCTGGCTGTGATGATGAGCAACGCGGGCGGCGCCTGGGATAACGCCAAGAAGTACATCGAGGGCGGCCACTTTGGCGGCAAAGGCTCTGATGCGCACGCGGCGGCTGTTAACGGCGACACTGTGGGCGATCCTTTCAAGGATACTTCGGGTCCGTCCATCAACATTCTGATCAAGCTGATGACGATTATCGCGCTGGTCTTCGTGCCCCTGTTCCTGTAAACAGATAGATAACAAAATGCATAAAAAAACGCCTCTGGCCATTTGGCCGGGGGCGTTTTTTTATGCGTAATAAGCGGAAATCTGTCGGAAATAATGCCGGATTTTTATGGTCTATTTACAATTGGTTATTGTATTTTTTTTTTTTTCTGGTATGATTATTCTACCAGGTGGCTATCAGGGTATAGGGTTGTCACAGAAAAGGATCAATGTAGTCAAGCGTTGAAAGCTGGATTAGCAGGAAAGGAGAAACAATGGCATGAAAAGAAAGCTTATAGCAATGGCGCTGTCATTGGTTATGCTGGTGGGATTGGTTATTCCGCCGGGCGTGCCGGTGATGGCAGACGACGTAGAGGGCGTACAAACTGACGCCTCCACTTTAACCACATGGAGTGAGGTTTTTGGCGGGGATACGCTTTCCACCAAAGATATTGGCCGTATCTGGACGGATAAAACCGTATCCGAAGAAAGCATCACGCTTCAGGGTGATGTGGGCGACAGCGGTCTGACTATCGACAAAGCAGCTGATGCAGACTTCCAGGTGGTATTGTCCGCCCTGGGTTCGACTGCCACGATCATTGATCAGACACAGATTCCTATGGATGTTTCTCTGGTGCTGGATATGTCGCCCGATATGGAGCAGTATGTGAATGAAATGCTTGTGGCTGCAAATGCAGCTTTGCGTGAGATTCTGGTTTCCAACCCGCAAAACAGAGTTAGTGTGGTTACTTATGATAACACCTCACTGACCCTGCTGCCTCTGAATCATTATGAGAACTATGATAATGGAACCGCAACCACTCAACTTCTGGTTCGGACTCAAGACGGTGTTGCTTCGCGGGGTATTTTGACCGGCCAGCCGTTGGTCTCGATAGCCTTTGATTTTGACAGCACCTGCTATCGGAATTATCAGGTGGGCATTAACGAGGGTATGTATAATCTTTCCAGCGCGGCTGACGTAACGGCTGAGGTTAAAAATACCAGCGGGCAAACCGAAACCGTGTTGCGCGTTCCGGTGGTGATCTCCATGGCCAGCGGCAACCCTGAAAGAGGAAACGAGCTTTATGTAGGCACTCCGCAAGCAATGGAAGAGTCTAGTTATGTAAATCCGTTTAATATTGATGGACAGATTGCAAATCTTAACCCGCAGAACTATATTGCTCAGAGTTTTTTATCGTTGCTGACAGCGGCTTATGGTAAGCAGGCCATAGAAGAAAACTATACCTACAACGGAAACAGCAAGCAGCCTTATATCTACACCGTGGGTTTGGGCGATCTGACAAATGATTCCGATAAAACCATGGCTGAACTGGTGCTGAATCCACAGGCAACTCTGACGGATGCTTTGCAAATAGGTATAGAAAATGTACTTGTAAAGGATGCTTTAGAATCATTTAATAATTCTTCTGTTCAGTTGATGCGTGCACAAGCTGCTATAAGAGATAGGCACATATATCAGACCATTTATCGCGGAAGCAACACTGAGTTGACTTTGGATGACCTGAAGTACAATGACGGTTACTTTGCTGCCACGGATCTTGATACAGGAGACGCTTGGCAAAACATTTTTGATCAAATAATAAATCAGGTGAATACCGTCAATCCTTCTTTCCCGACTACCGAGATTGAGGGCGTGGCGGGTACTGGCGGCGATAGTAAGGTGCTGACCTTTACCGATAAGCTGGGGGCATATATGAATGTGACCGGTATGCCGTCTATCGTGTTTGGTGGCAATAAGTATGACGCTGTAACTTCGAATACAATTGGTGATACGACAACCTATACTTTCCCCAGTCAACAAATCGATGCCAATGATATTTACCCCGGCGGCAATCTGAATACAATCCAGTTGACCGTTACCAAAGGCGACAATGATCTGAATATGTTGAGCTGGACGATTCCGGCTAATCTTCTGCCGCTGCGTACAGTCACGGCCACGGCTGCCGTAGACCCGAACGGAACAATCTCCTATGCTATTCAGGAGGGTAAGAATGCCTATCCCATCCGCCTGTTTTACTCGGTGGCCAAAGATGATACGCACACCTGGGGCGTTGCGGATAACGATTATCTGACGGCTAATTCCCTGAACGGTGTAACCAGTTACTATGCAGGGGAATATGATAGCGCCACGCAGGGCGACGAGCAGTATGGTACTGCCACTGCTGTGTTCACGCCCGCATCATCCAACGCTTTCTATAAGTACACCGAGGATACCGTTCTCTATAATCTGGTAAATACAGCAGGCGGCACAACAACCTACCTTACCGAAGCAGCCGCCGCGGCGGCAGGTCAAACGACTATTCTGCCGGGTCAGAATGTGGTAAATGTTAACGACGTTGCTTACCGGCTTCAGCCGGCGACAGGCTATACGCCTGGTCTTGCCTATTATTATGAGCATGTTTACTATCAGGCAACTGGCATAGGCGATGCTGCCGATAAGCTGACCGATTATCATATGCTGGAAGACGGCAGCCGTATTAGTGTATCAAACAACGCTATGATAGTGGATAGCGTTCTGTACATCAAAGCGGGTACCGATAAGCTCTCCCGCGTAGCCGATGCGAATTTCGTTAAATCTCCAAATGTGACCGATACCGCATCGACATATAACTATCCCGTGTTTGCTAATGGGCAGGTCACCGTGCGTCTGGGTAACAACGGCCTGCTGACGGAGGCTGCGCTTACCGGCAGCCTTACCGTGACTGTGGATGCTACCACTGGAGATGGTGCAAATCAAGATCAGGAGTTTACTTATACCCTGAATCTCTCTAACCTGAATGGTCAGACTGCTCTTTCCGGCGCATATGCGATTAAGATTAACAACACTGATTCTGGCACAAAAATAAGCAATGGCGGTACGTTCAGCCTGAAAGCTGGGGATACGGCAGTGATTGAGGGTCTGCCCGTGGGCGCCCAATATCAGTTGACGCAGACTCATGTTGACGGTTATACACCTGCGTTTACCGGAGATGTAGTTGCTGCGGTCGGCCAGGGCGGTTACATCAATTATGCGGACAAAAGTGGTACTGTGACCTTAGATAAGAGCGTGACCGTCACCAATGCATATGATGCTACTACGGCAACATATCTGCTTACTTATAACGGCAATGCGATCGAGGGCACGGTAACAGGGGTGCCTGCTCAGCAGGGCGGTATACAGGGTGGCACAACTGTTGCCCTGTCGGTGGATAAACCGGCGCACAGCAATGTGGATGGCAAGGCAGTGGCTTTCATCGGCTGGACGGAAACTAAGACGGATAAGATATACAGCCTGGAAGACAAGCAGGAATTTGCTGCTCTGACCGTATATGCAGCGAGCGCTCAGTATACGATGCCGAACACTAACACGACTCTTTACGCGGTTTGGGGTTACGACACCAACAACGATGGTACGGCTGATGTGGCGGAGGATGTCTACACTCTGACTTATAACGCTAACGGCGGCGCATTTGCTGATAATGCGACAACAAAAACTGTTGACGTAGTGGCGCAGACAGGCTATACGCTGTTGAGTGGTGCGCCTCTTCCCACCCACGCTGAAGGCACTTGGGATAAAAAGACCGTAGCGGTTGTGTGCATGGGCTGGTCTGAAACTAAGCATGAAAATATTTACAGTGTCAATGATTCACGGCCTACTGATATAGTTACCTCTGTGGATATCACAGGAAATACGACGGTTTATGCTGTTTGGGGCTATGATGCTGACGGCAATGGCACTGCGGATATTAATGATGGTACCTGGACTATCACGGTGGAAACTGGCGACAATGGCTCCGCCGCAGTTGATTATAGTTTTAATCAGCCTGCTGCGAACAGTTTGGCGAGAACGCTCTCTAACACTTACTCTGTGGTTGCGGGGCAAAACCTGACGGTAAATATTACCCCGGATTCCGGTTATGCTGTGGATACCATTACGGTGGACAACGTTCCGTACAAGAATACTAATGGCGCGGCTTCTCCCAGCGGTGCTGGCTACACTTCCACCAGCTTCCAGGCGGTCAGCTTCAACAATGTAGCGGCTAATCATACCATAAGTATCACTTTTGATGCAGTTACAGGCGACGGTAATATCCCCGATAAATACAACCGCACGTTGACTTATAACGCTAACGGCGGTGAGTTCGCGGATGGTAATGCAACGATTACCAAGCAGCATCTGGAAGAAAAGAGTTATCGGTTTACGGATTCCGCCGTTAAGGTAGATGCCCCGACGCACGATGCGGTGGATGGAAAAGACGTCTTGTTCCTCGGCTGGCTGACAGAAAATGATAAAGAGGATAATAAAATTTACGGTGCTGAAGATACAGGCGTTTTGAGCAAGCTCCAGTACAGCGTAACGATTTCCGCAACCGGCACACAGCTCTACGCCGCCTGGGCTTATGATGAGGACGGGGATGGCGTTCCGGATGTGGAGCAGGCGGCTAAGTACGCCTTGACCTATGATACGAACGCTATGGAGAATGATACTGTTACCGGCGGTATAACCGATGATAACGATTATATTTCCGGACAGACTGTGGTGCTGGCTGACGGCAGCAGTCTTTCCTATACGGAATCTGGAGCTGATGCAAAGAAAGTAGTATTCATTGGCTGGTCTGCAAATGATACCGATCAAATCTATAGCGACAGCGATGATGATAAAGCAGCTTTTGCAAAGATTACAATTGTTCCTGCTGTAACCTTTGATAAGGCGAATATCACCGTTTATGCGGTTTGGGGCTACGATGCGGACGGTGATGGCCGCGCGGACGTTCTTGGCAATGATTATGTAATTTATCCTTTTGCCGGCCTGAATGGCAGCATTAATCCCGATAAGGCCACTACGGTTACGAAGGGTGGCGAAAAGGCGTTCACGCTGAGCCCTGCTTCCGGATATGCAGTGGATCTTATCTACATTGACAGAACGCCGTTCTGCAACGATGGCACAGAGGACCTGGCAGGATATGATAAGGATAACAAGACCTATACTTTCTCGGATGTCCAGGCAGACCATAGCATCGTCGTGACTTTCGCCGAAGATGCTGACAGCAATGGCATTCCTGACAAATACAAGACCTACACCGTAACCGCCAGCGTGGACGGTTCCAACAACGGCTCCATTAGTCCTGCTACTAAGGTGGTCAGGGCTGGCGATGATGTTGAATTCACCATCACTGCGAACGCGGACTATGCTCTGGATTACATCACTGTCAACGATGATGTGGTCTATGCCAACAATGACGCCGAAAATCCGTTTGAAAGCGTCTGGACCCTTGAAGATGTGCAGGCGGACAGCGCTGTCGTAGCCTACTTTGGCGAGGATACTGACGGTGACGGTATTCCCGACGAGCCAACCTATCTGACCGTTACGGCGCAGGCTGGCGCTAACGGTACAATCAGCCCGAGCGGCACAGTGTTTGTGAAGCGCGGCGAAAATCAGACTTTCACTATCGCCGCTAATTCAGGCTATCACATCTCTGATGTTACCGTCAACGGTCAAAGCGTTGGCGCGGTAAGCAGTTATGAGATTGAAAACATCACTGCCAATGCGGCCATAACCGCCAGCTTTGCCGTGAATACCGGCGGCGGCGCCACCCGCTATATCATCAACGCCAGCGCCGGCAAGGGCGGCAAGATCAGCCCTGACGGCAGCGTAAGTGTGATCCGCAATGGCGAAAGGACTTTCACCATCACGGCCAACGAAGGCTATGAGATCTCTGACGTGCTGGTGGACGGCGAGAGCGTCGGCGCAGTGGAGAAGTACACTTTTGAAAAAGTGCGGGAAAGACACACTATCGAGGCAATTTTTGCTCTGGAAAGCGGTGTGGCTGATCCTGACGATACCAACGTATCCGATTGGCTGAACACCAAAGACCATAACGCTTACCTGAACGGCTATGCTGATGGCGCTTTTGCTCCGGGCAGTGTTATGACCCGTGCCGAGGTGGCGCAGATGTTCTATAACCTGCTGCTGGATAAAAATGTTGCCATAACGGCGAATTTTGTTGATGTGGCGGATAACGCATGGTATGCCAAACCTGTGAATACTCTGGCGTCTCTTGGAATTATTAAGGGTGTGGGCGATAACCGTTTCGACCCGAATCGCGCCATTACCCGCGCCGAGTTTACGGTTATTGCCATGGGCTTTGCCGAACTGGATACCGGCGGCAAAAACATCTTCACTGATGTAGATGAGGACGACTGGTTCTATGATCAGGTGGTTGGCTCGATTCAGTATGGCTGGATCAATGGCTATGAGGACGGCTCTTTCCGCCCGAACAATACCATTACCCGTGCTGAAGTGACCACCATCACAAACCGTCTGTTGGATCGTGCGGCGGATGAAGATTATGTAGATGCTCATGCAGGCAGTCTGCGCACTTTCTCCGATGTATCGGTAAGCAACTGGGCGTACTATAACATCATCGAGGCCACCAACGGCCACGAATACAAAAAGTCTGGCAGTGCAGAAAACTGGACTGACTTGGCAGACTGATTTCTCAGTAAATGAATTTATGCCGCGCTTATCAAATATCGGTGATAAGCACGGCGGCGAATGAGGCTGCCAATGTAATATCCTGTTGCGTCAAAGCGGACAGAATGAAATAAAAGCAGCCCGTTTAGAGGCATGAATGTCAAAACAGACATTCATGCCTCTTTTTTATTCGGCTTCCGGTTTTTTCCTTATATTGGCAATATAGCTCTGCCTGAAAAATCGAAATTTGTAGAAAAACTGGCAAAAGATGTTTTATAATAGTTGGCAAATAATGAAAATATGCTAAAATAAATTATGAGGTGAGGTTGCGGGATGTGGTATGGTGATGCGTGAATTAAATGCCAAAGAAAGCCAGTTTATTGCGGATTTATATAAGGCGCATTATGATAAGCTGCTTAATTATGCCATGCAGTTTTTGGAAAAAAGCAATGCGGAAGAAGCGGTGCAGAATGCTTTTGCAGACGCCTGTGTGAAAATAGATACCATTATGAATTGCGAAAATCCGGCAGCCTGGTTAGGACAAGCCTTAAAATATTCTATACAAAAAATCAGACGTACCAAAGGTCAGTTTGCCAATTTGATGATATATATGCCACCCAAAGCTGACGCAGAGTTTGGTATGGAAATGGGTATGGAAGATTTTCCTGATATCCGGCCAAAAGATGAGGACGTTGATTTTCTATATTCAAATTTAGCGCTGCATGAAGAATTTCAACTTATCAAGCGATATGCTGTGGAAGATAAATCAATAAAAAATATTGCTGAAGAAGATAACATATCTCTGGATGCTTGTAAAAAAAGATTGGTCAGAGCCAAAAGGAAATTAAAAATTTGGTTAAATAAGCAGAAAAGATAAATTTTTGTTCCCAAAATAAAAAATATCTGTAAAATTTATGTCACTTTTTGTCTTTGTCGTGGTGTATATATAATAGGGAGGAGGGAAGATATGTCAAAAGTCGAAGAAAAGGGGCGTGCAAATTTAAAATATAGTCGATTCGACCAGTATGATACTGCTGTTTTAGAGACGATTCTGCAGGCTGATTTTGACGCCCCGGAAGCTGAACAGATGGAAGTTGAACAGGCGTTATATATTGCCAGCCTGTTAGCGGAGCGCAAAGGAATCGCACATAAAGATGTTGCTGTTGCCAAACAGGAATTTGATAAATATTACTACCCGCTGGCGAAACAGGGAGACGTATTGTACAATATCGATAAAACGCCGGAAACACATAGTGATTTTGGCAATAATGCGCTGCCTTTGCATACAAAAAAATGGCGCAGGTTTGCCAGTGTGGCTGCGGTGCTTCTTATATTCGTGTTTGGCGGAACTCTTACGGCCTATGCTTTTGGCTATGATCCTTTTGCCGCGATTGCCAGATGGAATGACGAACATTTTTGGTTTGAAAAACAGCTAAATGTGAGTGAGGTCAGCGATATTTTATCTGACTATGGCGATATTGAAAACCTTATCCCCAAATGGCTGCCGGATGGTTATGAGTTTGAGGGAATAGATGTTGTTCCATATCCAGATGGCCATCTTATTTGTTCCAGCTTTATTAAACATACGAACGATGGTGAGCGGTATATAAGTGTTGATTATCGTCAAGGTATGAAAACTGTCGAAACGTATTATGAAAAAACGGAAGAAACCGCTGATTGCTATGAAAAAGGCGGTATTAAGCATTACATGATAAAGAATTCTGCTAATCTTACAGTTGTTTGGTTAAATAATGGTTTTGAATGTTCGATTGCAGGTGATATTTCTGTATCTGAAGCTGAAAGAATAATCGATTCACTTTATGGAGGGTAAGAATCATGCGAAAAAGAATTATGGCGCTGGGATTGCTTTTGATTATGCTTTTCGGTGTTGCATCTGTGGCCAACGCTGCTGTAAAAGACAGCGCTTCTGTAATGGCCAGCGAATATATTAATAGTTGTAGTGCGGCGGTATATGCATACTCTGGCGGTACTCTGGAGATTTTCTTTGACATACGCTCGCCTGGCACTATGGATAAAGTGGGCGCCAAAACTATCGTCTTGCAGGAGCGGGTAGCTGGCGCTACTACTTGGAATCCTGTCCATACTTTTAGTTATCTGAATGATTCCGGCATGTTGAAGAGCGGAGCTATTATGCATAATTATAGTGTTTCGTATGATGGCGCTGTTGCGGGCAACAGTTATCGGGCGAAAGTATATTTCTATGCTGAAAAGGGCGGTTATGATACTGTCGAATATATCACGAATTCTGTAAAGGCAAAATAGTCAAAGTGAAAAATTTTGCTGGAATATAATACCTGCTAAGGCCAAACCTTACAGAGTATTATAGGCTAATGGCTGTAACCCGTAATGAGAATGAATATAGCGAAGATGGACTATAATTAATATTAGACACCAATTTGTGAAGGTATTGCATTAGCTATTTGGTTGGACACTTTCATATTGCGAAAAGAATCGTAACATAAGTTCAATATCTTCGTAGTTTGTATTTTAATAATGAATTTTGGGAAATTCAGGAAATATGCTTCCTCGAACAGGCGGCAGATTATTGTTAGGCTGAAAATATCTTATTTCTACAGGAAGTGAGCGATTAAGATGTTTTCAGACAATTTATCTCATGCTGTTTTGCGTCTTTGTGAAGTTAGGAATCTCACTTATGAAATGGCATCGGCATACTGTGAGCTAAGCTCACGTTATTTTGGAGACATTGCCAGAGGCCGGACAAACATTAGCATTTTAACGCTGGAGAAACTGTGTAATGGTTTCAGGATAACGCCTGACGGTCTGCTGCTGCCGGACGCAGACTTTCTTCAACAGTCTGTGGCAGTTAGCAAGGTTTATTGTTTCAGGGAGATTGCAGGAAACTTTAGTTATCCGGCCTGTCCTCATTGCCATATTAAGCTGGAGCGAAAATATTAGCGGTTTGGTGGCCGTTACGGTCAACGTCTTGATTGGAGTAATTACCCGGCTATACAAGCTCATACGCAAAAAGGTTAAGTATTGGTATTCTTAATTTGTTCTGACAGTCGTCGTACTAAAAAGGTGAACACACTGAAGTATAGTCTGTTATAAATAAAGTAAACACAACAGCATATAGCAAACGCAAAAAGACTACTCACGATGAATTGCAGGCAGTGCTGGATACTTATGGTGTTATTGCTGTTTTGCCATTGGTTGTGTGGGCAAATGCGGGGGAAACGCAGGAAGTCTACTTTAACGAAGAAATCGTAGATTATTTTCTGGACACCAGCAACTTCAAGTATTAAAACCGATACTTTGCCTTGCAGGCTGGTTTATGACAGGCTTGGTTTGCCGTATTAAACAGCCCTGACCGGGTGGAAATGTTCCTTGCCTTTAGCCAGGCATTTCCACCGGTCAATTGGCTGTTTAGTATAATGAATGATAAAAGTTATTATTTATCGAAAATCTGGGCAGCCAATTTGAAGCAGCAGAAAGGTGGGGTGATCTGATATTGCCAGCGAGTGCTAATGAATGTTGGTGCTGTAAAGGCTATCTGGGGATATAGATGAGAATTTGTAGTTTGACCTTTCAAAAACTCAAGAAAGAGGTGTTTCATATGTTGAAAACACGAAAATTTATGTCTTGGTTGCTGGCGTTGTGTCTTTGTATGGCAATAGCTTTACCGGCTTTTGCAACAGATAAAATGTTTAATGATCAATATGGTATTGATCAGGATATAAAAACAACTTCAGAAATTGATAATATAGCAATTATCAACGATGTAACTTTTGAAAAGGCAGATATTGATTCATTGGAAATTTCTGATAGTATTGCAACTGTTTCTGCTTTTGATGCACAAAATGTTGCAAATGATAAAGCTATTCATTATGAAGCTACTTTTGATAAAGGTGTTGTTGATGTTTATACAACAGTTAAAAAGGTTGAAAAAACCGATGTTGAAAACTATGTTAATATGGCCAATAGTGCTATTAAACAGGAAATGGCAATAATTGCAGCTAGAAATGAAGATATTCCAGATGTTATTGTTTATCAATATACAGATGGTAATATTCAAATTGCTTGTGGTGCAGATACCAATAAAGCCCGTAGATGTACAGATACTGATGATTTTTTTGTAACCGAAGTTTATATTTTTGAGAATGTAGCTCTGGCAGAAGAGTACAGACTTGAAACTGATGATGTATTGGAAACTCAAACAGAAGCTTCTGGGCTGTCCGATGGTATTGGCATTCGTCAGTTTGCTAATCAAGATGGTCAGTATATGACTGTAAATTTTGCAAATTGCCCTCCACTTAATGTGGATAAAACAGTAAATGGCATTGCCAATTCAAGTTATGGTTATTACCAATATATTGGCTTTTCTGGTTCCAACAATCTTGAAACAGATATGGGGGTATTATACTCACCTACGTATAACGGTTGGCAGCCTTATGCAAAAATCAATCAGAATGGAAAAAAATATATGATTTATTCTAACAAGCCGGGTATTACCGATGTTGGTTATGTTCCTGGTGGCAATGGTTTAGGTGCAGAGGCTGCTTATGGTATGACGTCGTCTATTACTATGACGGCATATAAAAATATTAATGGATATAACAATGGTGCTAATAATGGTTCATCCACAATTCGTTTAACTGTTAAAGGTACAAGAATTAGTCCCTTAACATCAAATGTGATGTGTATTTCTGAGGCGGGTACAGGTGTTACTTCTGCTGTAAGATGGAAAGCTCTGACTACTATTGCTGGCAGTGAGGATATCCCTGTCGCTTCTAATTCTTCTGCACCGAGAATTGAAATGAATTATACTGGTGTTAAAATTGGTACACAAAATGCGACTTGGAGTACTGCAGAAGATGGAACAGCGGTTGACCGTTCGCGTATTACAAGCAAAGGCAGCGGTTATATTAAAGGAAAGGTAAATTTTAGTTAAAAGGTGTGATATTATATGGTTTGTTATAAAACATTTCCAAAGTTGTTATTTAGTTTAATATTTGTTTGTTTAATATTTTGTTTGACACCTGTTAATACAGTAGCTGCCGCTGAATATCCTATCAAAAAAGATGGTGTTTATGACGGTGTTATTGGCTATGGGCGCAGTATTGATGGTACAATTTATGTGCCGCTCCGCTTGCTTTCTGAAGTGGCTGAGGCTGAGGTGAACTGGGAGGCAGCTAACAGCACCATAACTATTAACCGTTGTGATGGGGTAATTATAATGTTGCAGCCGGGTAATACACAAGCCAAAATTGTTTATGCAAATAATGAGCAGAAAATAACAATGCCTGCTGTTGCCAAGCTCCAAGGAGACACTGTTTATGTGCCGCTGCGTTTTGCCGCTGAAAATCTGCTTTGCGGTGTGGAATGGGATAATGAGGCAAAAAAAGTACTTTTACAAAAACAATTTACGGTTATGCTTAACGAAACAAGCAATAAATTCTATATTTTGGACTTTGTTAATGGCAAACTATATGAACGTGATCTGAATAACAAAATTGTCTGTTTAGGTCAGTCTGAGGATATTATAGAGTTTTATAAAACAGAAATGGGCAGCGGCTGGGATAAGCATTGCTTTTCGTCTGTTGTAACTGATATTGACAGTGGCTGTTTACTCATGGATATTTATTGGGATACTGTCGATTCCCAGATGTGGACATTTTGGCGCTTGTTAATTACGCCTGACGGCGTAAATAATCGTTCCTTTATTTGTAAAAATGCTTTTACGCAGGGTAATTTATATAACGACTACTTTGATGGTGTAAATATATGGTGGCCCGAGAAGGATCAGGTTTTGCAGCTTGACGCTAAAACTGGTGAAACTTCGGCTGTTTATAATTATCAAAGATTGCTGGCTGATATGCCGGCAGTGCAAAATTATGGTTTTGCTTTTTCTGATGGGGAGTATATGTTGCTGACATATCAAAAACCGGAAACCTATTACAGCAATTTTCCGGTATTGGTTAATTTACGCAGCGGCCAGATAATTGATGTGTTTGCGGAACTGATACCAGCTGATGCCCAAAGTGATTTTTGTTATGACGGTGCTTCGCCTAGCAGCAACCTGAGTTTTGTTCGGGCAGAAAAAGGCGTGCTGTATTTCAATTATGAAACCTGGCAAAAGCCGGATATGCAGTTGACTGAGCAAGAATTGAGTTATCAATATCGTTAAAAAATTTATTAAAGGTGTATCTTGCAAATTGTATGTTTGAAGATACACCTTTATTTTTATATATAGAAGCAAAAAACTTTAAGAAAGATGTTCCTTTTTGACGTTTTTGCTGGTATAGTATATATAAATAGAGGGGTAAACCTTGGGGAGAAACCGGAACTCCAAATCCCATACCTGTTGAGTTTGGTGGCAATGCATGTAATCCTGATTAAATCTGATAACAGCAGGAGTGTATGTTATGGCAGTACTTCAAAGAATTAGCGTTTTACTGATTTTTGTTGATATGTTATTGGCGTTTCCGTTATCTCCATTAATGTTATCGTTAAGTGAACGCTATTATACATTATTGAACTATCCGATGGCAGAAGTAATATCGCCATTTTATGATATTCATTTTACTGCTATATGCCTATATGGTCATTTGGTTATTATTCCTGCATTTATATTAGCATATATTTGCAAAAGGCGCTGTTTTGTCAATGCTTTTTTTGCAACAGGCTTGGTTTTTATGGCTCTTGTTCTGCTGATAGCATTTAATGAACATTATTTTGCTGCTCGTGCAGAGAAATACTATAACCCGGAAACTGTGCAATCGACAATGGTTGAAATTGATTTGCAGCAGCTGGAGGACTTGCAGGACAGCACAGAGGAAACAATGATTTACTTTGGCAGGCCGAGTTGTGCGCATTGCAATGAAATAAAGCCTAATCTGGATATACTGGTAAACAACAGCCATTCTTTGGTGTATTACTACAACACCGAACAGGATAGAGAAGATAATCACGATGCAATGCAGGCCGTTTTAGACA
>DVMH01000026.1 GCA_018715045.1 Candidatus Avidehalobacter gallistercoris | reverse complement strand
TACCTGCGGCAGTGAGGGAGGTTTATTGTTTCAGGGAGAGTTCAGGCAGCTTCTGTTATCCGGTCTGCCCACGTTGTCATATTACTATGGAGCGAGAATACCAAAATTATTGTGACCGCTGCGGTCAACGTCTTGATTGGAGTAATTATCCGTATATACAGGCTCGTGTGCAAAAAGGTTAAGCATTTTTGACAGTCGTAATACTAAAGTAGTGGACGCGCTAAGGTATAGTCTGTTATAATAAAGAGTACCCAAAAGCAGATGGCAAACGCTAAAAGAGCGCCGTGTTGTTCAGCGATATACTTGTGAAGTGGATGCCTGGAAAAGTGTTTTTATAGTTTATTGGCATTTAGACCACCATACTGCGTAATTATTACCTTTGCAGCACGGGCATCAGGGGTTTTAATGTTGATCGGAAATTGCAGCTTGCGATCATAATTCCACATAAATTATTCAGCCTCCTTTTCCCAGGGCCACGGCTGTTCAATCCAGCTCCAGCCATCTTCTACGTTTACGCCATATACTGTGATGGGCCCGAATTTGCTTTCATATTCGGCAGTTAAAGTTGCCAGCAGTTTATTGTAATAGTCAAAATAACTCAATGCTTTCGCATCATCCGGGTGAGTATCCAGGAAAAGCTGAGCCTCCTTGACCAGAAACGCCACGTTCTGAATGTCACGCATCAGCTGCCGCATTTCACTCGTATGCTTCATCTGGAACACCCCCTTGCGCAGTTAGACGTACTGCAATTGCCAGGAACAGGCTTCGTACTGCTCCCAATCATATAGGGCAAGTTAAGCTCCGGGAAGATGGTTCCGTTGGTGAAAGCGGTTTCTGGGCGATATGTATCCTGCCAAGTCTGCATTGGTACGCTGGCTATCGCCAAATTGGTACATTTTTGTTGTGTCACTTTTTTTGCCTCCTTGGTTGCAAAGTTCTGTATGCTTCATTATATTATGCGGCATCCAAAAGGTGAGCGAATACATGCTTGCCGCAAGAAGCGGGATATGCTATTATTAAATTGGTTAATTTTCAGTTAAAAAATTCCTGCTATTATTGTTATAAAGGAGCGAACCATGTCCACTGAAACCAAGGAAGACAAACTGCTGCTGGCGACGTTAAATGATAAACTGCGCCAATGCGAGGCTAAAGCGTATCCCACCAACAGCACTTTCTTAGACGTACGGCAACAGGAGCTGGCCAAATATGAGCTGGCTGCCTCACACGCGTCATACTTATTTTGGGGCGGTTATGCCGGGGCAGAACGCCAGGTAGTCATTTTTCTACCGGAATATATGGATAACGCGGCGGCCAAGGCTTCTTTTGGCAGCGTTTACCCAGAGAATAACCCTCTGGCCGTGCTTCGCGTAACGCCTGCCGCCAAAACAGCCAGGCTAAGCCACCGTGATTACTTGGGCGCGCTGCTTTCCCTTGGCATTGAACGGGCGCGGCTTGGCGACATCTTGGTACGGCCAGAGGGCGCAGATATTGTCATATTACGGGAATTGGCGGACTTTCTGCAGCTGAATTTTACGCGAGCTGGACGGCATGAACTTGCAGGGCAGGTGTTGGACACCAACGCCATTTCAGCATATGAAGCCGCCAGCCGTGATTTTGCCGCAAACGTGCCCTCCCTTCGGCTGGATTCTGTAGCCGCGGCAGCTTTCGGCGTTTCACGCAGCAAATGCGCCGACGCGATTGCAGCCAAGCTTCTGGCAATAAACGGATTGGTAACTGCTCGCCCCGATCAGAATGTTGCCGAGGGCGACCGCATTACTTGGCGTGGCAAAGGCAAAGCCGAACTTTCGCTCATTGGCGGACGAAGCAAAAAAGGCCGCATTTTTATCACGCTGAAACGTTATATATAGCCGCCAGTGTAAAATAGCTGTTGTGACGGCGGCGAAAAAATGGTATAATATTATAATAATATAGCAAGTTGCAGTATTGTAAAGAAACCGAGGTATGGCTAATGTCTTGTTATACAGTTATCGAATTGGGCAACGACGATATTCTGCGCACCAAATGTGTAGCCGTGCGTCGCTTTGATGAGCGCTTAAAGCAAATGCTGGCAAACATGGCCGAAACTATGTACGATTACGACGGTGTTGGGCTGGCCGCCCCGCAGATTGGTGTGCCCAAACGTATGGTAGTGATTGATGTGGGCGATGGGTTGCTGGAGCTCATTAACCCGGAAATCACCGCGGCCGATGGTAAAGTTCTGGGCGTAGAAGGATGTCTCTCCGTGCCGGAACAGCAAGGCTACGTTTACCGTGCTGCCAAAATTCATGTCAAAGCGCAGGACAGTGCAGGAAAATTCTTTGAATTTGACGCTGAAGGTATGCTGGCGCGGGCGTGCCAGCATGAGATTGACCACCTGGACGGCATCCTCTATGTAGACAAGCTGGCGCATCCCAGCCAAGCTGAAATTGACGCGCTGGAAGCGAAGGAGGAATAAGTGCCTTGACGGAAACAAACCGTAATTTTCGTATCATATATTTCGGCAGCCCTGATTTTGCCGTGCCACCTCTTTTGGCTCTGTTGCAGGCAGGGTATGACGTTCCGTTAGCCGTGACTCAGCCTGACCGTCCAAAGGGCAGAAAACGCCAACTTACCCCCACGGCCGTTCGGGTAGCGGCAGAACAGGCAGGTATTCGGGTTATTGCCTCCGAAAATGCCAACCAGAATGATGTAGTAGAGGAAATTGACGCGCTTAAACCCGATCTGCTGGTGGTAGCCGCCTTTGGGCAAATCATGCATGAGAAGCTGGTGCATACCGCAAAGATGGGGGCTATCAATATCCACGGCTCTCTTTTGCCGGAATATCGCGGCGCTTCGCCCATTCAGCAGGCATTGCTGGACGGCAGAAACGAAACCGGCGTAACCATCATGTATATCGCTTCCAAGCTGGACGCTGGTGATATGCTGGCCAGACGAAGCATTCCCATCGAGCCCTCGGATAACACTGGAACGCTGCGGGAAAAACTATCTGCGCTGGGCACTGCGCTGCTGCTGGAAACCATAGAGCAAATGCGTGCAAACAAGCTCGTTATAACTCCACAGGACGAAACCTGCGCCACATATGCTGGAAAAATTACCGCAGATATGGAGCGTTTGAACTGGCAGAAGCCAGCAGAAACGCTGCACAATCTGGTGCGGGCGCTGACGCCGGACGCTTCGGCCTACTGCGAATACGCCGAGCCGGGCAAAACGGAACGTCTGAGACTGAAAGTATGGCAGACGCAAGTGGCAGATTTGGCCGCGGAAGCGCCGCCCGGAACAGTTGTCGCTTGTAACAAGGAAGGCTTGCTGGTAGCAACAGGTAAGGGGGCTTTAAAGCTTATTACCGTGCAGCCTGCCGGCAAAAATCAGATGAACGCCGCCGCTTGGTGGCGAGGCAGACGCGATTTTCAGCAGACAGGATTGATTTTTGTTTAATTCTTGCTGAAGATATCGTTATATAATCAGGAATAAAAACGTATAATTATCCCCAAAACAATTTGGCAGGAGGATCCAATATGCTACCATATTATTATTTTTCTACCAACCCGTGGTATATGCTCTCAATTCTGATCATGATACCCAGCGTGATCATCGCTGGCTGGGCGCAGATGAAAGTGTACAGTAATTACAGCAAGTATTCCAAGGTGC
The DNA here is from genome assembly GCA_018715045.1 of Candidatus Avidehalobacter gallistercoris. Taxonomy (GTDB): domain Bacteria; phylum Bacillota; class Dehalobacteriia; order UBA4068; family UBA4997; genus Avidehalobacter; species Avidehalobacter gallistercoris. The sequence goes on along the minus strand of DVMH01000026.1, from coordinate 22,869 downwards.
AGAATACCGCTCGAATGACAGGCGAAGCGGCAGCACGCCAAATTCTTAACGCTAACGGGCTTTCGCACATTGCCATTCAGCATGTTCCCGGCGAGCTTTCGGACCATTATGATCCCGGCAGCAAGGTTATCCGCCTTTCTGACGCAGTGTATGACAGCACATCGCTCGCAGCGGTGGCGGTAGCGGCGCACGAATGCGGCCACGCTATCCAGGATGCGCAGGAGTACCAGCCGATGCGCTGGCGCTCGCGTATTGCACCGGTGGCCAGCTTTGCCACACAGGCTTCGTGGATCATCATCTTTGCCGGGCTGCTGCTCAGTCTGACGGATTTTGCCATGCTGGGCGCGTTTCTGTTCGGCGCTGTGGTGTTGTTTCATCTGGTGACGCTGCCGGTGGAACTTAATGCTTCGGCGCGTGCTCTGAACATTCTGCAAAGCGAGCAAATGCTGGTGGGCGATGAGATCGTGGGAGCGAAAAAGGTGCTTTCTGCCGCCGCCATGACGTACGTGGCTGCTGTTATAACCGCAGTTTTAGAACTGATTCGGCTGATTATCATGGCGCTGATGTTCCGCCGCAACCGCTGGTAATATGAGTGCCTCCGCGCGGCAGCTGGCGCTGCAAATTTTATATGAAGTCTCCATTGAAGGTTCTTATGCCAATTTGGCGTTGTCCGCCGCCTTTTCCCGCTATCAGCCGGAAGCAGCCGACCGGGCTTTCTGCACGGAGCTTGTCTATGGTACTCTGCGGCGGCAGGGTACCATAGACTATATTTTAGGTCGTTTCTGCGGCAATAAGATGACCAAGTTGCCGCCGCATATTCTGCTGGCGCTGCGTCTGGGCGCTTATCAGCTGTTTTATATGAGCAAGGTGCCGCCCTCCGCTGCCGTTAACGAAAGCGTAAAGCTGGCACGGCGCTTCGGTCACCAGGGTACGGCGGGACTAGTAAATGCAGTGTTGCGGAATATGGATCGCCGCCGTACTGAAATTGCCGGAGCAGAATTCTGGCCGGATAAACAGGAGCAACCGGCGCAATACATAGCCGCACGATACTCGCACCCGCTGTGGCTGGTGGAGGAATGGCTTCAACGCTTCGGCTTTGATGATACCGAAAAACTATGTGATTTCAACAACCAGCCCTCACCCTATACTCTACGGGTCAATACAATACAAACCAGCCGTAGAGAGGTTATTTCCCGCCTTGCCTCCGCCGGGATCACTGCCCATATACCAGCATACCCGGCGGAAGCATTACAGGTTGAGAGCAATGGAGCAGCCGTGGGGCAGCTTATCAATGAGGGCTTGTTATATCCCCAGCAGTTAAGCTCTATGCTGGCCGCGCACGTGCTTGACCCTGTGACAGGGCAAACAGTGTTGGATGCCTGCGCCGCGCCTGGCGGCAAAACCACCCATCTGGCGGCGCTGATGCAGAACCGAGGCCAGATTTTTGCTTTTGATGCACACGAACATAAGGTGAATTTGATTGAACAGAACGCCCGTCGCCTTGGTATCGGCATTATCAAAGCGGCCGTCGCTGATAGCCGGCATTTGGACATGATACCCGACGCTGCCGCCGACCGCATTTTGGTGGACGCGCCGTGTTCCGGGCTGGGAGTTTTACGTTCACGCCCGGATTCCCGCTGGCGCAAGCAGCCGGATTCATCCGGCGAATTGGCCGAACTTGCTTATCAGATACTCAGCGAAGCAGTCAAAAAACTAAAGCCAGGGGGCAGGCTGCTTTTTTCCACCTGTACCATCAGTCAGGCGGAAAACGATCAAAATACTCTGCGTCTGCTGGCAGAGCATACGGAAATGGCCGCTCGTCCGATAGAATATCTGCCGGAAGTATTTGAGCGCAAAACGTCAAAGCAATTGCTGCCGTTTGAGGATAGTTTGGAGGGATTTTTCTTCGCCCTGTTTGAGAAAAAACAATAAAAATAATTTAAGGATGGCGTCAGCATGACTTTTAAAGCCGAAATCGACCTGTTGGGCAGGAATAAAACTGAATTGAAGTCAATTTGCCTGGCGATGGGATTTCAACCATTTAAAGGGGAAATTCTGTTCCGGTGGTTACAAGAGGGCGTATTGGATTATGCCTCTATGACCAATTTATCGCGCCGCGAGCGTGAGCTGCTGGCAGAAACATACCCGCTGCTCGCTCCCCGCATTATACAGGAACAGCAAAGCGCCGATGGCGCTACCGTCAAACTGTTGCTGGACTTTGGCCGGAGCGATAAAGAAAAACAACCGGTTATGATTGAGCTGGTCATCATGCTCTATGAGCGTCAGAACAGCCGCAGCCGCCATACGCTGTGTATAAGTACCCAGGCGGGCTGCGCCATGGGCTGCGCTTTCTGCGCCACCGGGCTTTCCGGCCTTTCCCGCAATCTTAGCGCGGGAGAGATCGTGGCCGAGGTTATTATGGGACAAAAGTGGCTGCATGAACATAAGTTGGGCGATGTGACCAATCTCGTTTTTATGGGTATGGGAGAACCTTTTGCCAATTATGACGCTGTCATGCAGTCGCTTGCCATTCTGAACGATCCGGCGGGACTTAATATTGGCCAACGCCGTATGACAATATCTACCTGTGGGCTGACGGATGCAATCAAATGCTTTGCCGACGCTGAAACGGAAATCGGCCTGGCCATATCGCTGCATGCGCCCAATGACGCGCTGCGTTCTCAGCTAATGCCGGTAAACCGACGTTATCCAATAAAAGAGCTTCTGGCCGCCTGTGATTATTATACCTCCAAAACTCACCGCCGTATAAGCTATGAATACGCACTGTTGAAAGACGTAAATGACGGAAGACAGCAGGCAGAGGAACTGGCACAGCTGCTTGCCCACCGTCTGGCGCATGTTAACTTAATCCCGGTAAATTTTGTGTCTGAAACAGGATTTTTACCCAGCCCCGCCGAAGTAATAAATGAATTTGCGGCGATACTGAACCGCCGCGGGGTGGAGACGACTGTACGCGAAAAGCGCGGTACGGATATCGACGGCGCTTGCGGGCAGTTGCGCCGCCACCAAAGTAACGGAGGTGGCAAATGACTATCAGGCATCTGGCGCTCTCGCTGAAAGGCGCGGGGCGTGCCAACAATGAAGATTGCTTCAGCGTCTGCGAGGAGTTGGGACTTTTTGTGCTGTCAGACGGCATGGGTGGTCACAACGCAGGCGAGGTCGCCAGCGATATTGCCGTACATGCCATTATAGAGTATCTGCGCGAAAACATGGGCAACGATGAGCCCGACCAGTTGCTGGAAGACTCTGTGGCTCACGCCAACAGTGAGATTTTTGACGCAGGCCGAGAAATTGCAGAGCGGCGCAATATGGGCGCGACGCTGGCTATGGTCTGGCAGCAGGAAGATCGTCTGTATGTGGTGCACGTAGGTGACAGCCGCGTTTACGTGTTTAACCCTGAACATGCCAGAAGCCTCACAGAAGATCATTCCGTGGTGGGCGAATTGCTGCGGGAAGGTGCCATCAGCCGCGAGGAGGCTTTGCACCACCCCAAAAAGAATATGTTGACCCGCGCGCTCGGCGTAGAAGCCTATGTCCAACCGGACATAAGTGTGTTTCAGCTGCCTGTTCCCGGCTATCTGCTAATATGCTCGGACGGTATCTCCGCTTATCTGCCGTTGGAACAGGTGCTGCCGCAGATTGCCGCCAAGGTAAAGCGCGAACAAATTCTGCCCGTGCTGGCTGAACTGGCCAAAGAGGCCGGCAGTCTTGACGACATAACCGGCATATTATTATGGAACGAACAGGAACAAGAGGAGGCGAGTGCCAATGACTGATATTATTGGCACTATATTTCGCGACCGCTACGAGATACTGGACATTTTAGGCTCCGGCGGTACTTCGGTAATATATAAAGCCAAGGATACAATTTTGAACCGTCTGGTCACCATTAAAATTCTGCGCGAGCAGGCGGGCGCTGACGAGAAGTTTCTGCATCGCTTTCGCAACGAAGCGCAGGCAGTAGCTAAACTTTCGCACCCCAACATTGTCAGAATATATGATGTAGACTTTTCCGGCGCATTGAATTATCTGGTGATGGAATACGTTGAAGGGTGCAGCCTAAAAGAATATCTGGATAACCACGCGCCGCTGCCCGTGGAAGAGGCACTGGCTATTTTCCAACAACTTTTGCAGGCACTTCAGCATGCGCATGAGAACAATGTTATCCACCGTGATATCAAACCGCACAACATCCTGTTGGATACCAAACATAACGTTCGTGTGACCGATTTTGGGCTGGCTGTGAATAACGGCGATCTGGCACGTGAGACAGGCAGTAGCGACATCATGGGCTCAGTCTACTATATGTCGCCTGAGCAGATTAAGGGTGAGACGGTAAGCGCCGCCACTGATATTTATTCAGCTGGCGTGGTGCTTTACGAAATGCTGTGCGGCCGCCGCCCTTTCACAGGCGAAACGGCGGTGGAGATTGCCCGCCAACACTTAAAAGGCAGCTGTCTGCCGCCCCACAAGCTGAACCCAGCCGTCAGTACCGAGCTTTCCTCTTTCGTCATGAAAGCGATCCGCCGTGACAAGAATTTACGCTTTGCTACCGCTGCTCAAATGATGTCAGAGCTTAGACCAATTCAGAACAAAAACCGCCGCGTAATCATAAAACCTCTAACACTGGACGTGCTACCCGGCGTAAAGACCGAAGCAGGCAGCCCTGAGCAGCCGGAGGAAGAACGTAAAGTTGTTGTAAAGAGACATGTAACGCTGCCTGAACAGCCCCGCAAAAAGGCTCAGTTCTTCCGCGATCGAAAACCAACCACACTGTTCTATATCACCCTGTTCGGAGTTCTGCTGATGATGACGCTGTTCGGATCGCTGGCCAGCATTCTCAGCACATTAACGGGTGATAATCAGGAAATTGAGGTCAGAAGCTTTATCGGTATGCAGCTTTCTGAAGCCGAAGAACAGCTGAATAAAGATGGGTTAAAATATACTGTAAATTACACTTACAGTGCGGAATACGCCAACAATATCGTGATTCGCCAGAATATCAACCCAGGCCAAAAGGTGAAAACGGGACGCTTTATTGAGCTGACCGTCAGCCAGGGCAGCCAGACATTCACAATGCCAGCCATTACGGATATGACGCTCTCGCAGGCTAAAGTAACATTGAGCAAATACAACGTGACTATCGAAAGCACCGAAGTGGTGGACGAATCTGTCGGCGCGGGTAAAATCATCACGCAGGAGCCTGTCGAGGGCAAAGAGGTGGCCGCGGGCACTGTAATCAAAGTAACTGTCAGCCAGGGTAAGGAAATTGCCGTACCGGACCTGCGCGGCCGCACCGAGGAGGACGCTATGGTTTATCTGGTGCTGCAAGGGCTGACACTGGGAGAAATCAGCCGCGAGGAAAGCACTAAGTATGCTGAGGGAGTAGTCTGCGGCCAAAGCTTAGCAGCGGGCGATACCGTGCTGGAAGGGAGCCCCATCAATCTTGTCATATCTTCCGGACCCGGACCTCAGAGCAAAACTGCCCGGTTAACTTATACCCTGCCTTCCGGGCAGGACGTCTCCTATAACCTGACGGTCGAGGTAACCGACAATAATGGTACGCGCCAGGAATACAGCGGCACACATCATGGCGGGGAGACTATCGTACGCGATGTGTCCGTTTCCGGCACCGGTACCGTGAAAGTTTATCTGGACGGCGACGCCGTTTACAGTCAGGAAGTAAACTGAGGGCAGAAGTGATGAACGGCGTTTTGTTAAAGGCTTTCGGCGGATTTTACTTTGTGCAGGCTGATGGAGGTTTATATGCTTGCAGTCTGCGTGGGCGGCTGAAGCAGGAGCTAAAAGACTATCCACTGAGCTGCTTAATTGTAGGCGACAGAGTGACAATCACGCCGCTGGCAGAAGAATCAGCCCAGCTTTCCGGCGCGTTTGCCGGCGCCCCTCCCGATATGCCAAAAGCAGTGGTGGAAACTCTGCTGGAGCGGCAAAATTACCTTATTCGCCCCAAAATTGCCAATGTGGAACAATGCCTGATCGTGCTGGCGGCACGCCATCCCAAGCCGGACTGGCTGCTGCTGGACAGATTACTGGCTGCGCTTTTTGCCGCTGATATCAGACCGCTGCTACTGGTAAACAAAATTGACCAACCAGAAGCTAAGAAACTGTTGGATTATTTGGTTGTATATGAAAAAGCTGGTTGCACCACTTTTGCAGCCAGCGCCCTGACCGGCGAGGGCATAGCAGAACTGGCGGACGCGCTTTCCGGCCACATCAGCACTGTGGCGGGCCAAAGCGGCGTTGGCAAAAGCACGCTGTTAAATCTTTTGCAGCAAGGGCAACGGCTGAAAACCGGTGAAATCAGCAAAAAGCTGCGCCGCGGCCGCCATACTACCCGTACGGTGGAGCTTCTGCCACTTCCTGCTGGTGGCTGGCTGGCCGACACGCCAGGTTTTTCTCGCCTTATGTTACCAAAGGATCTGCGGCCAGAGCAGCTGGCTGATCTATACCCAGATTTTGCCGTTTATGCAAAAGAATGTCGTTTTGCCAAGTGCTGTCATGCGGATGAGCCTGACTGCCGCGTCAAGGCCGCCGTTCAGGCGGGGGAATTGGACAGTGGGCGTTATCAGCGTTATCTGACGCTGCTGGCGGAACTGGCTGGGCTACAGGAATATTAAGCGAATTTAAGGAGTTTAGCTATGGCAAGAGATATTAAAATAGCGCCATCGCTGCTGGCTGCCGATATGGGTGATTTGCGGCAGGCAGTGGCCAGGGTGGAGCAGGCGGGCGCCGATTATCTACATCTTGACGTGATGGACGGCGCTTTCGTTCCCAACATTTCGTTCGGAGCAGACGTTATCAGGGCGCTACGCAAAGGGAGCCGCCTGTTTTTCGATGTGCATCTGATGGTAGAGGAACCGGGGCGTTATCTGGATGATTTTGCCGCCGCTGGAGCTGACCTGTTGACAGTGCATTATGAGGCCTGCCGCCACTTGCACCGCGTGATACAGCAAATCAAGGGGTTGGGTCTTAAAGCTGGTGTAGCGCTGAACCCGGCCACGCCCGTCTCCGTGCTGGAGGATATTCTGCCGGATTTGGATCTGGTGCTGATCATGAGCGTAAACCCCGGCTTCGGTGGACAAAGCTATATCACAGAGAGTACGGCCAAAATTGCCCGGCTCGCAGCCATGCTCGACACAGCAGAACGGGATATTGACATTGAGGTAGACGGCGGAGTATCCGCCAAGAATGCGGCGCTCCCTGCCAGCGCGGGGGCTAATGTTTTGGTAGCAGGCACAGGCGTATTCGGACAAACGGATTTCGCGCAGGCCATTAACAATATCCGAACCAAAGCCGCCGCAGCCAGATAAATCAAACAAATCTAAATGGATAAGCGCAGGGGCGGCTGCTTCTGCGCTTTTTACTTGACAATTTTGCATGACTTCGGTAAATTTTCCCGCTGCACGCTTTGGCTTGGCTTAGCAAGTTCCGTGAAAAAATTATCCTGGCACACAGAAGTGAGGCGGCGAAAAACTGACGGAAATGTACGCATAAAATCCGCTTGACTTCATAGCCTTTACCGATAAGCCAAAATGAAGCGAGGGTTATTTATGCGAGCAGCCAGAACAATTACTGAAAGTGAATTTGTGCGCCGGAAGCGCCGGGAAATATTGCTTTCCTGCCTGTTTTTCTTAATACTGCTGGGAGGCGTAAGCGCTCTGCCGACGCTGGGGCAGCATATTGCCGAGCAAGCCGCCGCCAGCGCCGATAACTGGGGCCTTAGTTTCCCAGAACCAGGGCATACTCCGGTGGGAAACGCGGACGCAGCCTATCTGAAAGATTATAACTGTTATTTTGTCGGTGATACCGAAAAGCCGGTCATTTATCTGACATTTGACGCAGGCTATGAGAACGGCTGCACCGGCAAAATTCTCGATGCGCTAAAGAAGCACAATGCCCCGGCCTGCTTTTTTCTGGTGGGCAGCTATATCCGCGATAACGGCGAACTGGTGAAGCGCATGGTGGCGGAAGGACACACCGTAGGCAACCACACCAACACGCACCCAGATATGTCGGCTATCAGTGATGAAGCAGCCTTTAAACAGGAACTGCAGGCGGTGGAGCAGACGTATTATGATTTGATTGGCCAGAATATGCCCAAATATTACCGACCGCCGCAGGGCAAATACAGCGAAACAAATCTGAGCCAAGCCAAGGAACTTGGTTATACCACCGTATTTTGGAGTCTGGCCTACGTTGATTGGCTGGACGACGACCAGCCAACCAGAGAGGAAGCGTTTGAGAAACTGCTGCCGCGTATTCATAACGGTGCGGTGGTGCTGTTGCACAGCACGTCTACTGCCAACGCCGAATTTCTGGACGAACTGCTGACTAAATGGGAGGAAATGGGTTACACTTTCAAACCTATTACTGAATTGGCCGGCACAAAATAGGCTGACACCGCCATAAATTATCAGTCAAAAAAAACACAAGAAATGGACTTGTTCTGTCTGTAAAAAAGTGGTATACTATTCTTGGTTATAGCGTCAACTTAAAATTGCAATTATAATTAGGAGGCGATTTTTCTTGCGCTTAAGTGCAATGAACGTCGAGGAACTACAAACAATTCAGGCAGAACTGCAACAGCAATATGAGAATTATAAAAAGCTGGGGCTAGCTCTGAATATGTCACGCGGCAAGCCGAGCAAGGCACAGTTGGATTTATCCCTTCCCATGCTCGATATCAAGGAAATTACCGCTGAGGACGGCACTGACGCCAGAAACTACGGCGTGCTGGATGGTCTGCCGGAGGCCAAACGCTTTATGGCGGAATTTATGTCCGTTCCGGAGGAAAATGTGATCGTGTTCGGCAATTCCAGTCTGAACATTATGTATGATACCGTAATGCGCGCCTATGTGTTCGGCGTGCTGCCAGAACAGACGCCTTGGAAAGACCAGGGCAAACTGAAATTTCTCTGCCCGGTGCCCGGCTATGACCGTCATTTCGGCGTGACCGAGGCTTTCGGCTTTGAGCTCATCAACGTGCCGATGACAAGCAATGGTCCAGATATGGACATAGTGGAAAAACTGGTGAAAGATGATCCGCAGATTAAAGGCATTTGGTGCGTACCAAAATATTCCAACCCGGAGGGTTATGTTTACAGCGATGAGACTGTGCGCCGCATGGCTATCATGCCCACCGCAGCGGACGACTTTCGCGTCTTCTGGGATAACGCCTACTGTGTGCATTATCTGGATATGAACGACCAGGCCGAGATTCTGAATTTCCTGGCGGAATGCGCCAAGGCAGGTCATCCGGAACGTCCTTATATCTTCGGCTCTACTTCTAAAATCACTTTCCCCGGTGCGGGGCTGGCCGCTTTTGCCGCTGGACCGGAAACGATCAAATACGTTAAAAAGCTAATGGCGTCTCAGACCATCGGTCATGATAAACTGAATCAATTACGCCATGTCAAATTTTTCGGTAACCGGGCAGGTCTTATGCGCCATATGGCCAAACACGCAGAGATACTGCGCCCCAAATTCCAAATGGTAGCAGAGACACTGGAACGTGAACTGGGCGGCCTTGGCTGCGCCGATTGGACTGTTCCCAAGGGCGGCTATTTCATGTCTTTCAATACTCTGCCAGGACTAGCCAAAAAAGTGGTAACCATGTGCAAGGAAGCCGGTGTGGAATTGACCGGAGCAGGCGCAACCTATCCTTATGGCAAAGACCCGGAGGATAAGAATATTCGCCTGGCGCCCTCGATGCCGCCGGTAGAGGATCTAAAAATTGCAGCGGAACTTTTCTGCCTGTGCGTAAAACTGGCCAGCGTGGAAAAGCTGTTAGCTGAAAAACACGCTTAAATTTGCTCTGTTCGGCTAAATAGCCGAAGAAAATAAAAAGGAAAGAATGAAAGGAGAAAGAACAATGAAACTCAAGAAACTTTTAGCGCTCGGCATAGCGATCATAATGCTGGCTGCTTTGACGGCTTGCGGTGGCGATGATCAGAACGACGAGCTCACTCCGTATCAGTTTGTGGAACAGGCAAGCGAAAAGTTGGAATCTGCTGATGGCACGGCTTACAACATGAACATGGATGTTTCCGTGACAATTCCTGATCTGCCGGAAGATCAGGGTACTATGACCATGAAGATGACTGGCGACGCGAAGCAGGAAAAGGTTGGCGAAAACAATTATAAGCTGGCCTACAACATGAGCACTGATATGTCTGCTATGGGCGCTGGTACTGTTGATATGGAAATGTACTACGCTGACGGCTATATGTACTACAATATTCCTGCTGCCGAAGCCAAGTATAAGATCGCTATGGATATGCAGGAAGCTCTGGAAGAGGCCAATTCCTCGGCGTTGGACGGTATTGAAGAAGAAATGGTTAAGGAATCCTCTATGGCTGATGAGGGCGACGGTAAGGTTGTTACCATGACGCTGGACGGCACCAAGATGACCGATATGGTAACTAATATGACCGGTAATCTCACCGCTTCCTTAGGCGAGGGCGGCGAAATTAGTATCGGCGATATTCCCTACACCGTGCATATCGATGCTGACGGCAATATCACATCCATCGAGATGGATATGACCTTTGATATGACCATTCAGGGATCTGCTATGAATATGAGCATGAATCTGGTGATGGACGTTACCAGTATTGGCGGCGTTACGGTTGAACTGCCCGCTGATTTGGCTGATTACCCGGAACTTACTGAAGATCAGCTTCAGTAATATACTTGCTTTGAACTCAGCAAGAGGGCTTTGCCTTGAGGCGAAGCCCTCTTTTTCTAAAAATTTTTTTGTAACTTTTACAATTTTCTGCCGAAAATTGTCGAACTTTCCCCTGTAATGTGCTACAATATAAGCGAAAAAAATGCCATATATGGCAAGAAGAGGGGAAGTATATGGAAAAAGAAAATATTGACGAAAGCCAAGCTGCCAAGCCTAAATACCGTTTAGACGCGCGATATCTGATTGCCGTGCCCGTCATTTTGCTGTTATGCTTCGGTTTGGGCGCACAATATATGGCTTATCTCAGCGGTTTGCAGCCAGACGCAGTGCAGGCTGCCAATATCCGTGCAGTTGATGCTTTTTCGGCAGAACACGATGATGAAGAAGTAATTGTACTGTTAAGCGGTGAGATCGTGCGCAAAGGCTATTATGCCATTGGCAGCAAAACCACACTGCGCGATCTGTTGGAATTTGCTGGACTTAAGGCAACCAGCGACGTTACCGGCGTTGATTTTTCCCATCAGCCGCAGCACGGCGATGCATATCATATCAAAAGCAGCAACGACCCGCTGGACGTAACGCCTTGGCTCGTCAACGATTTGCAGCCGGCAAACAGTGCTGTAACTGAAACTGACGGTAATCTTATCAATCTGAACACCGCAACGTCTGAGGAATTGCAACAGCTTCCTGGTATTGGTGAAGTTAAAGCGCAGGCAATCATTGATTACCGTATCAAGCACAACGGCTTCCGATATAAAGAAGATTTGTTGGGCGTGGAGGGCATCGGCAGCAAAACCTATGAGAAACTTATTGACCAAGTTACCGTTTAAGGCTATGTCTGACGCACTGCGGCATTTTTACCGCTGGCAGGCGGATTGGTTTGTGTATCTTGCCATGCTCGCATTTATGCTCGGCCTGATTGCAGCAGCGGCACTTGGCTTTGTCGTGAAGTTGTTTCCGTGGCTACTGGTACTGGTGATCGTGCTGCTGATAATCAGCCTTTTTACCCGCCTGCCGGAGCTGCTGTACCTGGCGTTTCTGCTGTTGGGTCTGCTTTGGGGCGGTATAGCGGCTGCACAAGTGGCAAGCTTTTCAATACCTGCGGACGAGGCAGTTTTCTTTGAAGGCCGGGTGGTGGAAATTAGCAGCAGGGAGGAAAATTATTTTAGCCAACTGGCGGAATATCAAAACGACGGTTACAGCTTCGTGCTGCAAGGCAAAGAATCGCGAGGGTGGCGTGGACGTATTATGGTGATCGCGTCACCTGTCCAGCCGGAATTGGGAGACCGAATGCAGGTAAGCGGTATCGTACGTGAGTTTAGCAATACCCAAAACCTTAACTTGCCTGACAGCAGTTATCTCACCAGCCGCGGCATCAGCGCCATGCTGCAACCAACGCCGGATGGGTTGCATTTTACTAAACTGGCTGTGAAATATTCGCCCCTGCGGCTGGGCAAAAGTCTGCGTGAAGAAGTTTACGCCGCCATGCAGCCACTGCCAGCGCTTCAGCAGGCACTGCTTAAGGGTATCGGCTTCGGTGAAACAGGTATGCTCACCAACGGACAAACCAGCGTTTTGCAGCAAACAGGCGTTATGCATGTTTTTGCGGTATCCGGCCTGCACATCGGCTATGTAGTCATGCTAGCAGGTGTCGTGTTGGAATTTATTCGCAGGCGCCTGACGTTAAGCTATAAATTTACTCTGATAGGCACGGCGTTGTTTATTCTATTTTTCGATTGTGTGGTCGGTTTCTCACCATCGGTATTGCGTGCCACCGTCATGTTGCTGGCAGCGTTCTCCGGCACGCTGCTACTGCGTCCTCACGCCGCCGCGCGGGCACTGATCGGCGCAGCTTTTCTGCTGTTGCTCGTCCGACCGTTTTGGCTTACTCAACCCGGTTTTATCCTATCGTTTTTGGCCACGGCTGGCATTGTGTTCACTAACGATTATTGGCGAATGCTGGTGAAAAATCAGGCGCTGGCAGTCAGTTTCGCCGCACAGGCCATGACGCTTCCAGTTGTCGCATATTTCTTTCACGTTATTTCCTTTGCCGGACTTATCGCCTCGCCGCTTATCGTGCTGGCATCAGGCGTAGTGGTAATATTGGTGCTGCTGGCAATGCTGCTGACGCCTTTCGGTTTAGCATTTATTCCCCTGGCAGGGGCAGGCCTTTGCGCCGAAGGTGCATACCGGCTGGCGGAAATTTTCGCTGCAATGCCACAGGCATTTCAATATACAAAGAGCCCCGGCTGGGGCGTGATTTTAATTTATTATCTGCTGCTGTTGGCGGCATATTTCATCTTAGCGAGGTTAAAATATGTTAAAAAGCATGAAGAAGATCGATCGGGCTTACAAGAGAGCTCGCAGTAAAACTATGCGGGCGGCGGCACTACTGCTGGTGCTGCTGGCTACTTTCACTATTACCCTTTGGCCAAACAGCAGAGAGCTTACCGGAGACTTTGAGGCAATATTCCTGGACGTAGGGCAGGGTGATTCCGTTCTTATCTGCGCCGATGGCAAAGCCGTTCTGGTGGATGCGGGAGGACTTCCCGGCGATTCCACGCTGATGGCAGAGCAGGTGGTTATCCCATACATAAAAAGCCTGGGGCTTGACCATCTGGATATGGTGTTCAACACACATCCGGATAACGACCATATAGGCGGTCTGTTTGCCGTGCTGGACGAACTCCCCGTAACTGAATTGGCCGTTTTCGACGGCTATGAGGATAACCAAAAGCAGCAGCAATTGATCCAGTTGGCCGAAACCAAGCAGGTGCCGGTGAACGCGGTGGCGGCGGGCGACGTTTTCCAGTTTTCTGATAAATTCTCGGTGGAGGTCATAGCGCCCGAAGCAGAGAAGACATTTGGTGAGGATGATGTCAACAATGGCTCGCTGGTGCTGCATTTTTCATATCAGGATCTTGACCTTTTGACCACCGGAGATTTGGTAGGGAGCGAGATGGATGAAGCTATAGCCGATCTGGATTGCGCTGATATTGAGGTTTTGCAGCTACCACACCACGGCAGCAAAAATAGTTATGATGAAGACTGGTACGCTGAATTTGACCCGGAGGCGGTAATAATTTCCTGTGGATTAGACAATAGCTATGGGCATCCGGGCAAAAATGTGGTAGAATATTGGCAGAACGAGGGCGCGGATATCTACCGCACTGATTACCAAGGTTCTTGCCGGATAATTTACACCGACGGCAAGCTTAGCTTTGAAACTGCCGCTTGATTACATAGATAGAGAGGAGAGGCCGGCATGGCGGATATTAGAGAACTTAATCAGGCTATTGCCGCGGGCGATATCAAACCGTTGTATCTTTTCTATGGCAGCGAGCGCTTTTTGCTGCATCAAACACTGGCGCTGCTGGTAAAAGCTGTCGCACCCGGCGCTAACCCCTTTAATATGCAACGCTTGAACGGTGAGAGTATCGGCCTGGACGAACTTTTGCTCGACGCGAATACGCCGCCGTTTTTCACCGCACAAAAGCTGATCATAGTGGATAACTGCCCGTGGTTTGCCAACAAAAAACGAAACGGCAATGATGACACGTCAGATAAATCCGACCCAGCGGCAGATGATTTGCTGCAATATCTGGCTAACCCGGCAGAGGGCACCGTGCTGGCATTTCTAGGCGGTGAGACTGTCAACAGAAATAAAAAACTGACCAAAGCCATTGTCAAAGCAGGCTGTGTGCAGGAATTTGCACCGCTCAAGGGCAATGCAGCGTTGCTTTGGCTGGACGAGCAGTTGACAGAGCACGGTATCAATATGGTTGCGGCGGCCAAGCAGCAGCTTTTGCTAAACTGCGAATATAACTGCACCCTGATCAATAATGAGCTGGAGAAACTGGCTCTTTACGCAGGAGAGCGTGTCATAACTGTGGACGACGTACAGAATATTGTGAGTTCCAACGCCGCTGCCAGTGTGTTTAATCTGGCCGACTATGTAGCCGCTGGAAACTTGGCTGCTGCTACCCATGCTTTGGAACAGGTAACTCTGAACGAAGTACCGGAAAGCATTATCCCCAGGTTGGCCGATCATTTTGAGACGCTATATATCGTTAAAGCCATGCAACGGCAAGGCTATACCACCAAGGAGATAATGACCGCAGCGGGAAAGAATCATCCGTTTATCATCGAAAAATCCGGCCGCCAAGCCACCAAATATAGTGAGGCCAAGCTGCAAAAAGCTTTGCAAACCCTGCAAACAGCCGACCGTAAAATTAAATCCGGTGTCACCGACGCCATGACTGCGATAGAGACGGCAATTATTCAAATCTGCCTACTGGCCAGATAAAAAATGCTGCCTACCAGGGGCAGCGGTCAAAAGCTTTAATATATTCAGTGGATAATATCAGCAAATTCTGCCCCTGCGGCACGCGCCAGATCCTGCGGAGCCAGCGTCATTTGCAGGCCGAGCTTGCCCGCACTTACGGTAATCCTATTTAAATCCAGAGCAGCAGAATGGATAACCGTGCGGAACTGCTTTTTCATACCAATAGGCGAACAGCCACCCTTGACGTAGCCGGTGATCGGAGTTATGTCTTTCGCGTGGATCATCGCCACTGATTTTTCTCCGACAACAGCAGCGGCTTTTTTTAAATCAAGTTCCTTTGCCACAGGTATCACAAAAACGTAATTAGTGCGGCTGGCGCCGACAGTAACCAGCGTTTTATACGTTTCCTCAAGGCTTTTGCCCACCATTTTAGCCACGCTGACTCCGTCCATAAAACCATCACTTTCGTAGGCCGTACACTCATATGATATATGCAACACGTCCAGCTCACGCAGAGCGTTGGTTTTAATAGTTTTTTTGCTTTTTGCCATAGCAATTACCACCTTTTACAGAATAATATTATAAGAATTTTGTGAGGAATGTCAACAGTGTTTGCTCAAAATCTCCAAACAGAAATTGTCAACGGCAGCGTTCACCAGGCTGAAATAACTGGATATACCCACGATGGCCAGGGTGTGGCCAGGGTAGATGGGCGCGTCGTTTTTATTCCTGGCGCCATTCGGGGCGAAATGGTGGAGTTCACCGTCTTAAGACGGAACAAAAACGTTTATGCCGCACGGTTGCTGCGAGTACTTAATCGTTCGTCGGAACGGCAGGAATGTCTTTGCCCGGTTTATAAAACCTGTGGTGGCTGCTCCCTGCAGCATATGAGCTATGCTGAGGAGCTACGCTTTAAGCAGGAAAAAGTAGCGGCAGCACTGCAAAGACTGGGCGGTTTGAACGGTGAACTGCCACTTCAACCAATTATCGCAGCAGCAGAACCTTACCATTACCGCAACAAGGGCATTTTCCACGTGGCGCAGACAGATGGGAGCACCAGGCTTGTTTTCTGGAACGAGGCTTCACATCAACCGGCTGGGGCACGATGTAACCTGCTTTTTCCTCCAGATATCAACCGACTGGCTGAATGGCTTGAGGGTATGCAACTGCCCGCCAACCTGACTGACATTATGCTGCGCTATGCCCACTCCAGCGGGGAATTACTTCTGGCGCTGATACTGAGCGATGAGAACATTGCTGCAACCAAGTCACTGCTGACACAGGCGGCGGACAATTTCCCGATGCTAAAAGTCTATGCCTGCCAAACGCCTGCCGGCTGGCAGATATTATCTCAGGAGAAACAGATCGCTGACACACTGGATAAGATAGAATACCTAATTTCGCCATCGGCCTTTTTTCAGGTGAACAACGCGCAAACACTGCGACTTTTGCAGACTGTAGCAGGATTCTTTGACGGCAGCGAGCTTCTGCTGTTGGATGCTTACTGTGGCATTGGCACGTTTGGACTTTATTTGGCAGCTAAGCTACCGCATTTACAGCGTTTGGTTGGTGTGGAAATAAACCAAAGCGCCGTGGCGGATGCCAATGCAAATGCGGCACTGAACAGAATTGATAATGCGATATTTTACTGTGGTGCAGCAGAAAAGAAATTTTCCGCCATCACCGCCGCACACGGCCATCCCGATGTAGTTATTGTTGACCCGCCCAGACGCGGCTGCCATCCGGCCTTATTGGCAGGGCTACTGGAGCTGGCACCCGCAAAAATAATCTACGTCTCCTGCGACCCAGCCACACTGGCACGAGACCTTGGCAAGCTGGCAAAAAAATATAACCTGGTATCAATTCAGCCGTTGGACATGTTCCCACGCACTGCCCATGTCGAGACGGTAGTACTTTTGTCCAAACTTAATGCCAAGCAGCATATAGAGGTGGAGTTGAATCTGGATGAGCTGGATTTGACATCGGCGGAGAGCAAGGCTACCTATGACGAGATCAAAGCCTATGTGCTGGAAAAATATGGTCTGAAGGTGTCCAGCCTATATATCTCCCAGGTCAAACGGAAGTGTGGTCTGGATGTAGGACAGAACTATAATTTGTCGAAGAAGGAAGATGCCAAAGTGCCGCAGTGCCCGCCGGAGAAGAAAACGGCGATTATGGAGGCACTAAAGCATTTTCAGATGATTTAAGGAATTCTGGAGCATTCAATTAACGATTAGCAGAGTTTGTAGAAGCGACCACCGATTGCTTAATAGCTGGTGGCCGCTTCTTTTTCTATTAGGAAAACAAATCACTGATTTTTATTTTCTCTATTTGATTAAGTTTATCACTGTTTAATTGTCTAGTGAAAGAACAGATATTTGGTTTCTAAATACAAAATAAAATTTGCTTTTGCAAACATTTAATTTGCTAGTCGAGTGGAGAATTTCGCAGATTTGTGTTATAATACAAGAAATATTAACGAAATCAGCTGGGAGGGCTTCCGATGATGCGTATCAGTTACAATAAGCTCTGGAAGATGCTTATAGATAAAGAGATGAAAAAAAGCGATTTGAGGGAAAAAGCCGGCATTAGCTCTGCTTCCCTAGCAAAGCTCGGCAAAGGGGACAACATTACTACAGATGTTCTACTTCGTATCTGCGAGGTAATGGACTGCCGTATAGAAGATATTCTCGAAACTATCAGAGAATAGCCAACACGAAGAATGAACGGGGAGGTTTTGATATGACGATATTAGGCAAAAAACAGATGTCTGAAGAAGACATCAAGTTAAACTTCATAACTCCGGTCATTCAGAGAGGTTGGAAAGGTCATATCACGATGGAGACCAAAATTACAGACGGTCGCATCAACATTAGGGGCAACATTGTGGCTCGCAGCAAGCCCAAGTTTGCTGATTATTTGCTCTACTTAAACGATGGCAAG
Source organism: Candidatus Avidehalobacter gallistercoris (assembly GCA_018715045.1). Taxonomy (GTDB): domain Bacteria; phylum Bacillota; class Dehalobacteriia; order UBA4068; family UBA4997; genus Avidehalobacter; species Avidehalobacter gallistercoris. The sequence continues at coordinate 4,912 of DVMH01000026.1, read as the reverse complement.
CCGATTGCCGTTGTGGAAGCAAAGGACAACAACCACTCTGTATCCCATGGATTGCAGCAAGCGATGACATACGCTCAGATGATGGACTTGCCGTTTGCGTATTCGTCAAACGGCGATGCTTTCTATGAGCATGATTTCCTGACCGGGCAGGAACAGCAGATTGAATTGGAAAAATTTCCGACGCAGGACGAGCTGATTGCACGCTACTATGCGGAGCTGAATGGTGGTAAGGGCATTTCCGCCTTGGAAAAGAAAATTGTTGCCCAGCCGTATTATTCATCTCAAAGCACTTATCCGCCAAGATATTATCAGCGAAATGCTGTGAACAGAACGGTGGAAGCAATCGCAAGAGGACAGCAGAGATTACTGCTTGTTATGGCTACCGGAACCGGCAAGACATATACAGCTTTTCAGATTGTCTATCGACTGCTCCGTTCTGACCTAAAAAAGAGAATTTTATATCTGGCAGACCGAAATATTCTGGTTGACCAAAGCATTTTGCAGGACTTTGCACCCCTTGAAAAGACCATCTATAAGGTGGACTTCTCCGATAAGGAATGCCTGAGCAAGATTGCTTCCCATGAAGTGAATTTCGCCCTCTACCATCAGATGGTAGGTCAGAATGACGAAGAACATTTCAGGCAGATACCGGCAGAATATTTCGACCTTATTATTGTAGACGAGTGTCACCGTGGCAGTGCCAAGGAGGACGGCAACTGGCGTAAGGTTTTGGAGTATTTTACCTCGGCAACGCAGATCGGAATGACCGCTACCCCGAAGGAGAGTGAAAAGGTATCCAATATCGACTACTTTGGAGAGCCGGTTTATATTTACAGCTTAAAACAGGGCATTGAGGACGGATTCCTTGCTCCGTTTAAGGTCATCAATATCACAACCAACATCGGAGACGGCTGGAGACCATACCAGGGACAGACCGATATTTTTGGCAATGTTATTGAAGACCGAATTTACAACAACCGGGACTATGATTATACCATCATTCTCCAAGACCGCATTGATGAGGTCGCCAGAGAGATTACGGAATATCTGAAAAGCACCGACAGAATGCAGAAAACTATCGTGTTCTGCGCTTCCGAAGACCATGCGGAGCGCATGAGAATTGCTCTTGTCAACTACAATCAGGATATGGTGAAGGAGAACCCGGACTATTGCGTAAGAATTACCGGCTCAGATGTGTACGGAAAGTCCAAACTTGACTATTTCATCTCTGTATCCGAACCATATCCCGTTATTGCAACAACATCGGACCTGCTTTCCACCGGTGCAGACTGCAAGATGACTAAGCTCATTGTTCTCGACAAGACCGTTGAGAGTATGACTACCTTCAAGCAGATTATTGGACGAGGAACCCGTATCAGAGAAAAGGACGGCAAGACCCATTTTGTCGTGATGGATTTTCGGAATGTGACAAGGCTGTTTACTGACCCTGACTGGGATGGCCCGGTTGAACAGGATGAGGGCTTCCAGCATGGAGGCTCCAAGCCAAAGGGTGGCGGTCATGGCGGGGGTGGTAAGAATCCTCCCGATGATCCTGTTGAAACACCTATCGTTGACAGGGACGGATGCAAAGTAAAGATTATCAACAAGACCGTTTCAGTCTATGATGCGAATGGAAAGCTACTCAGGCAGGAGGATATTATCGATTACACCAGAACCAACATCAAGGGGGAATATGCTTCTCTGTCCGATTTTATCCGTAAGTGGAAATCATCGGACAAAAAGAAAACTATTGAGGAATCTTTCACGGCGATGGGCATTGACCTAAAAGCATTAAAGGTAGACCAGGGTATGGAAGATGTGGACGATTTCGATTTTATTTGCTATGTGGCATACGGCAAAAAGCCGCTAACCCGCAAAGAGCGAGCCAGCAACGTTAAGAAAAAAGATTTCTTCAGCAAGTATTCTGCCGATGCGCAGGCGGTTTTGGGGATTCTTCTGGATAAATACATGAATCAGGGCATAACCGAGGTTGAGGACATCAAGGTTCTGTCTCTTGCCGATTTTGCGGACTTTGGGAAGCCCGCAAAAATCGTCAAGCTATTTGGTGGCAAGGCGCAGTATGAGGCGGCCATCAAGGAGCTGGAAGAAAACATATATGAATTTGAGGTAGGTTAATATGGCGATGCAGTCAGGATTTATAAAACGAATCAGAGATATTATGCGTATGGACGCAGGTATCAATGGCGATGCCCAGAGAATTGAGCAGATGGTATGGATGCTCTTTCTGAAAGTCTATGACGCAAAAGAAGATGATTGGGAACTGAACGAGGACGACTACGAATCCATCATTCCCGAAGACCTTAGATGGAGAAATTGGGCGAAAGCCGATAGTAACGGTCACGCCATGACCGGGGACAAGCTGCTGAACTTCGTCAACAACATTCTGTTCCCTGTGCTGAAAGGCAATGATGTAAAAGACGGCGATGCGGTTCTCTATGAGGGTATCAAGGTGACACCCAATACTCCAATTAAGAAAGCCATTGTCAAATCCACCTTTGAGGATGCCAACAACTATATGAAGGACGGCGTTTATCTCCGCCAGGTCATTGATGTCATTGACGAGATTGAGTTTGACGATGTGAAGGAAAGCCACGCCTTTGGCTTTGTCTATGAAGAGATTTTGCGGGAGCTGCAATCTGCCGGTTCTTCCGGTGAGTTTTATACGCCGAGAGCAGTCACCGAGTTTATGGCATTGATGATAAAGCCGCAGCTGGGCGAAAAGATGGCAGACTTTGCCTGTGGCACCGGTGGATTTATTACTTCCTGGCTGGGGCAGCTCTCCAAGCAGGTAACGGACACCACCGCTCAGAAGCAGCTGGATGACAGCATTTACGGAATTGAGAAAAAGCCCTTTCCCTATTTGCTCTGCGTTACCAATATGCTGCTGCATGATATTGAGGTTCCGAACATCTACCACATGAACTCTTTGAAACACAATCTGCTGGACTACACAGACGATGACAAGTTTGATGTGATCCTAATGAATCCGCCCTACGGCGGGCATGAGGACAAGTCCATTCAGGGCTTCTTCCCTGACGATTTGGCAAGCTCCGAAACCGCAGACCTCTTTATGTCGGTCATCATGTACCGCTTGAAGAAGAATGGCAGGGCGGCTGTTGTCGTGCCGGACGGCTTCCTGTTCGGTCTGGACAGCGCCAAGGTGAACATCAAAAAGAAGCTCATTTCCCAGTTCAATCTGCACACCGTTGTTCGGCTGCCCGGCTCTGTGTTCAGCCCTTATACCTCAATCACCACCAATCTGCTGTTTTTTGACAACACCAAGCCGACCACAGAGACATGGTTTTATCGGGTAGATATTCCGTCTGACAGAAAGCACTTCTCCAAGACGAAGCCCATGGAGCTGAAGCACTTTGATGACTGCATTGCCTGGTGGAATGACCGAAAGGAAATTGCAGACGGCGAAAACTTCAAGGCGCAGAAGGTAACATCGACCTTTGTGGCTATCCCCATGAGGAAGAAGAAATTCTTGACCCCATGGACACCATACGGGAGTATCAAGAAAGACGGACTACCCTCAATGCGGAAATCGATAAGGTGCTGGCAGAGCTGGAGGCTCTGCTGCCGGGAGGTGTGAGCGAATGACACCGGAACAGTTGAAAGCGAGCATTTTGCAGTATGCCATACAAGGCAAGCTGGTGGAACAGCGACCCGAAGAAGGCACCGGCGAGGAACTCTATCAGCAGATTCAGGCAGAGAAGCAAAGGCTGATACAGGAAAAGAAAATCAAAAAGGAAAAGCCGTTGGCGGAGATTTCCGAAGATGAAATTCCTTTTGATATTCCAGAGAGTTGGAAGTGGGTTAAGGTCGGAAAAATTGGTTCCTGGGGTGCAGGAGCTACACCACCGAGAACTAATCCTGCGTATTATGGTGGTACTATCCCTTGGCTAAAAACAGGCGATTTGAATGATGGACTTATAAATGAAATTCCAGAATTTATTACAGATTTAGCCTTAGAGAAAACTTCAGTCAGATTAAATCCTGTAGGTTCTGTTCTTATGGCTATGTACGGAGCAACAATAGGAAAGCTGGGAATTCTTGAAATCTCAGCTACAACAAACCAAGCGTGTTGTGCGTGTATTCCGTATAACGGAATACATAACCGGTATTTATTTTATTACTTGATGTCCATGCGTCGAACATACATTAGTATGGCAGAAGGTGGAGCGCAGCCAAATATTTCAAAAGAAAAGATTGTAAACTCGCTCTTTCCACTCCCACCCCTTGCCGAACAAAAACGCATCGTTGCCAAGATTGAGGAACTCCTCCCTCTGGTTGATCGCTATGCAACTTCCTATGAGAAGCTGGAGCAGCTTAACGCTAAATTCCCGGAGGACATGAAGAAGTCCATTCTTCAATATGCCATACAGGGCCAACTGGTGGAGCAGCGACCGGAAGAAGGCACCGGCGAGGAACTGTATCGGCAGATTCAGGCGGAGAAGCAACGGCTCATTGCGGAAAAGAAAATCAAAAAGGAAAAACCGTTGGCGGAGATTTCCGAAGACGAAATTCCTTTTGATATTCCGGAGAGCTGGAAGTGGTGCCGTTTAAGCTCATTGACTTACAATTGGGGACAAAAAACACCAGATAAAACATTTTGTTATATTGATGTTGGATCAATAAACAATATCTCTCACACCTTGAATATTGAGAATGCGGTAGTAGAAGCGAAAGATGCATCATCACGAGCAAAGAAAATTGTCCAAAAAGGCGATGTAATCTTTGCAACCATCAGACCGTATCTCAATCGTCTGAGCGATGATTTTCCTTGATATTCCGGGCTTTTTTGAGCCTCGGCCCCTCGGTTGTCCTATTCCTTAACCAAAAAACAGGCCACTTTTACGAGGGGACAGCTTGATGAAATGCAGAATTT
>DVMH01000025.1 GCA_018715045.1 Candidatus Avidehalobacter gallistercoris | reverse complement strand
CGGTGTAGTCGCCAGAGTCCGGAGCTTCGATTTCTTCGCCGTCAACCTTAATAGTAACAGCGCCACCCTCTTTATCGGTGAAATTCTCTTCAGCAATGGTCAGAGTAACCTTGTCGCCATACTTAGCCGTATTCTTGCTCAGGGTCGGCGCAACTACGAAATGATCAGCCTTATAATCAAGATTGAAAGTATACACGATATCCTCAGTAGTACGTTCAACCGTTACGGTCGTGTCGCCAGTAATGGTGAATTCCTGCTCGTAGTTACCCGTTTCAGTTTTCTCTACCTCTGTGCCATTAACCGTAATGGTAACCTCTTTACCGGTTTCGGTGAAAGCAGCTGCCGGAATGGTCAGAGTAACAACTTCTTTGTATTTAACATTTTCTCCCTTGCTCAGGCTAGGCTTCTGGCCTTCAGCAAAACCTTTTTCATTCAGAGTAACCTTGTAGGTTTCATCCTCGGTAATCTGTGTGTAGTTGTTGTACTCGTCAACCAGAACTACGTCAGCAAAATCGTCCTTATCTACAACCGGAACGTATACATACGCGCCCTTGAAGATGTCGGACAGCTCGCCAACCTCGTACTCGCCGGTGCTGGCATTCATAACGTATACCAAAGTCTCGTCATCGGTCATGATAACTTTCATGCTAGTGGACGGATAGCCAGTATTGTCGTCCTTTTTGCCGCCCAGGTCACGCTTAACTACCATAGCGTCGTTATCCTTAAAGGTCATCAGGCCGTTGGTGTAACCGTCAACTTCACGAGCGCCAGCTGTCTTGATGCCGGTCTTCTTCGCATAGCTGTCAACAACGGTGATGTTGTCACCGGACAGGGTGTATACGATGAAAGCGTCATCTTCGGTAGCAGCAGGCTTATTATTAGCGCCCTCGTAAATGTTGTCGTCGCCAACCAGCTCCAGAGCGTTGTCATAGCCATCAGCAGAGAACAGAGCGTCAGCAACTACGCCATAATTGTACTTGCTGCCGTCAGCCGTGGTGTAAGCCAGAGCCTTGGCTGCACCATTGTTGTTCAGAACATAAGTGCAGTACTTCAACTTCGTATCGCTGGTGTTAACCTTAATCGTAATCTCGCTGGGAGTGAAGTCGCCGCCAGCCAGAACCGAAGCGCGGGTAACCACAGTCGGGTCAACTTTACCCTTGTTGTCAGCGTCAACCTCGAAGACAACCACGTTGCTGGCCAGAGTAACAGTATTGCCGTTGCCAACCAGATAAGCGTTGTTCTTAACTTCGATTTCCTTGTCGCCATCAAGCAAACTGGTCGAAACCACGTTGTAAGACTTGATTTCGCCGTCTTTGTTCAGCTTATACTCAATCAGTTTACCCATGGACTTCTCTTTAGGAGTCTCTTCCAAGTCATCGTCGAAATCATAGGTAACATTCTTGCCTTCGGCAGTGAAGATGGTAATGCTCTTCAGAGTACCTTCGCTCCAAGTGCCCTTAGAGGAATCGCCATCGGTAACAATGCCGTACAGCTTGGTGCCGGTGGAGGTCTCGTCAACCATGATACCAGCAATGGTGTTATCCTTGTTCATGATGAACTTAACATTGTTGCCGAAAACTTCGTCAGGATCAACTCCAGCTTCCTCATAGTCTTCATCGAGGAATGTCAGATTGTCGTACTTGTAAGCGGAGCCGTCAATGGTAAGCTTCTTGCTTTCGGTGTCCTGTTTGGTCAGCTTGCCGTTTGCTTCATTCACGATAACATACAGGTCGTTTTCAGCAATTTCCATAATAGCGTCGCCAACATTCAATTCAGAAGGAGCAATAAATTCCTTGCCGTTCCAAATCAGAGTGTCGCTGTCGTTCATGTTAGCGGTCTTGTTCTTGCTGCCAACCAGTTTAACGGAATTGGTGCCAACAGACTTAACCCAGTAAGTCTGCTCGGTGTAATCCATATCGGATATAGCCATGTAAACCTGGTCGTCGTCATTGAAGTACAGAACGTACTTGCTGTTCTTGTCGCCACCCTTAACGTTGTCAGAAAGAGTAACATCCTTGATAGCGTTGTAGTTGGTCTTGCCAACCTGAATCTTGTTGTCATCCTTCTTCGGCTGATCGGAAACCAGCTTGGTGTAGGATTCTACTTCAACGAAACGAGCATAGTACTTGTCGTCGATTTCCACGAAGTAAACCTTGCCCTGATGATATTCCAAATCAAACAGGCTGTCAACATTGTGGGAAACCTCAGTGTCCTTATCGATGATAAGAGACATATCGGCGGTTTTATTTTCGCTAGTTGCATATTCAACAGTCCAGTTCAGCTGTTCCTTAGCAGCGTCGCGTACCTGGTCTACAGCGTCAAACTTGTCGCATTCCAGATAAGAGCCCTTGAAAGAATCTTCCAGCAGGGTGATGTAAGAAGAAGTGGAAATTCCGGTCTGCTTCTTAACGAACTCGTTGGTGTCCTTATCGTAAGTTACGATATCGGTGTCCAGAGCGTCGTCCAACATAACCACAACGTCAGCGCGCTTTGCAGCAGCGGAGGCAACTACGGTTACGTTGTCCAGGATGCCGTCCTTGTTGGCCTGAGTAACATAGTTAACGGGCCAGGTGCCGGTCAGGTTGTCATTGTAACCCAACAGACGCATCAAAACGGTGATAACTTCCTGGTTGGAGATGGAATCATTCGGACGGAAGTTGCCGTTGCCGTCGCCCTGGAAGATGCCCAGAGATTCGGAGGCATTGATCCAGCCGGTGTACCACTGACCAGCCTTTACGTCCTTAAAGCTGGACGCATTCTTTTCCAGCATGGCGGCAGTATCCTTAGCGCCAGCTGCGGTTACGGCGATCTTGGCAAACTCAGCACGGGTGATGTTCTGTTCCGGGCCGAAAGTGCCGTCGCTGTAGCCTTCAATGATGCCCAGCGCAGTTGTCTTTGCCACAGCGTCCTGAACAGTTACAGGCTGCTCAGAGATGTCAGTGAAGTCAACAGCGTAGGCACTGGCAGAGAATGCAAACATCATTACAACTGCCAAAAGAACTACGAGTTTCTTCTTCATTTTCGTTTTCCTCCTTATGAAAATGTTTTCTGATACCGGCTTCACAACCAAGCCGATTGCTCCCAGAGCCCTGCATGGCAGGCAATCCGCCAACCCCTGAAGAACTCTTCACCAGAAATACACCAGCCGCGTCAAAAAACTTGCGTCTCCCGGCAAATTTTTTTGAAAAATTTTATATTTTTTTCAAATCGCCCGGATAGCCCGCTTTTGGCGCAGAGCCAAAGTCAATTTTTTGCACATACCCCGAGGTCGTCAACCTGCCAGTGTCTGCCCGCCTTGCCGAATGACGAGCCAGCAATTTCTTGCCCGGGGAAACCCCGCGCACCAACAGCTTGGCGGTTTTGCAAAGATTGCGCGAAAATCAGCTTTTGGCCTGTCCTCCCAGTGTGGGCTGCTTTCAGCCAGCTTTCCACCAATATCATAAACATACTACTATATCAGGCGCAAAATTACAACCCTTTTTTTCACTTTTTATATATTTTTCCATTTTTTTGCCGTTTATTGCCCCACTTGCAGTGTTTCTTCCTTAATATTATATATCTTGCGCCGCCACTTTTATTGTGACACAACGTAAATCCTCTCAAATCCCAGACGTGCTAATATTGCAGCAGCTGTGCGGCTGCGTTCTCCCGTCGCGCAATATACGATAATAACGCGCTCTTTCGCCGCCAGGCCGCCAATGCTGCCCGCTATCCGTTCCACTGGCAGGCTGAGGCTTCCCGCCATGTGCCCGCCGGCGAATTCCTCCGGGCTTCTCACATCCAGCAGCAGCGCCCCCGCCGCCTGCAAACGCTCGGCCTCCCGCCGGCTTATAATCGCCCATTTTCGCATCAAGTAACCCCTCCTTCACTTTTTGCCATAAAATATTCTATGCAAAAACCCTTGACAGCGTGGGCGTTTATTGCTATAATCTTTTATAGCGCGTGAGCCGGACGGGCCGGAGTAGCTCAATTGGCAGAGCAGCTGATTTGTAATCAGCAGGTTGCGGGTTCAAGTCCCATCTCCGGCTCCAAATTTAATAAAATTTAATATGGAGGGGTTCCCGAGTGGCCAAAGGGGGCAGACTGTAAATCTGTTGTCTATGACTTCGATGGTTCGAATCCATCTCCCTCCACCAAAAAAAAGAGATGTTCTCGCATGGAACATCTCTTTTTTTATGTAATTCAGTTGCTTTATTTACCCAAATACGCCTTTTTAATGCGCTCGTCCTTCAGCATTTCTCTGCCCGAGCCGCTCATGGTGATTCGCCCGGTTTCCAGCACATAGGCAAAGTCCGCCGTGTGCAGCGCCATGTTAGCGTTCTGCTCAATCAGCAGCACAGTCACGCCCTGACGGTTGATCTCCTTGATGATCTCAAAAATCCCCTGCACAATGATCGGCGCCAAACCGAGCGACGGCTCGTCCATCATAATGACCTTTGGCTTGCTCATCAGCGCCCGCCCCACGGCCAGCATTTGTTGCTCGCCGCCGGAAAGCGTGCCTGCCGCCTGCCAGGAGCGCTCCTCCAGCCGGGGAAAAAGATCATATACCCAGCGGATATCCGCTTCCAGATTGTCTTTCCGCAGATACGCGCCGATTTTCAGATTCTCCAGCACCGTCATGTCGGGGAATACGCGCCGCCCCTCCGGAACCAGCGTAATGCCGCGGCTGACAATCTCGTTGGTCGATTTACCAATAAGCTCCTCGCCATTATACGTTATAGAACCCTGCTTCGGACGCAAAAGCCCTGCAATAGTGCGCAGCGTGGTGCTTTTGCCCGCGCCGTTCGCGCCAATAAGGGTGACGATAGAGCCGTCCTCCACCTCAAAAGAGATGTCCCGCACCGCCTCAATGCCGCCGTAATTGACGGATAAATGCTCAATCTTCAACATCTTCTGCCACCCCCAGATAAGCCTCAATGACACGAGGATCGTTGCCGACCTCGTCCGGCGTGCCCTCAGAAATCAGTTTGCCAAAATCCAACACATACACATGGTCGGAAATCTGCATAACCAAGTCCATGTGGTGCTCGATCATGAATACGGAAAGATTATAGTGATTCTTGATCTCCACAATAAAATCTGTCAGCTCCTGAGTTTCCTGCGGGTTCATGCCGGCAGCCGGCTCGTCCAGCAGCAACAGCTCAGGATCGGTCGCCAGCGCACGGGCAATCTCCAACCGACGCTGAATGCCATACGGCAGCGACCCGGCAATATCATCTTTCAGATGCGTCATATGCTGAATTTCCAACAGTTCCATTGTCTCGTCGCGCATACGTTTTTCTTCCTTATAATTCAGGCGGAAAGTTGCGCTGAAAATGTTCTGCTTAGCGCGCATATGCTTAGCAATCAGCACGTTTTCAAACACCGTCAGCCCGGAGAACAACCGGATATTCTGAAAAGTGCGGGCAATGCCCAGCCTGGTTATCTGGTCGGGCGATTTGGTAATAGATTTGGTATAAATTCCCTGGTTTTCACCCATATAGGACTTCGCCATCTTCCCCTTGGGGAAGTTTTGCAGCATGGGTTCGCCCTTAAAATCTACCCGCCCGTTGGTCGGTTCATAAACGCCGGTGATAACGTTAAACGCCGTGGTTTTGCCCGCTCCGTTTGGGCCAATCAACGCTACAATCTCGCCGCGCCCCACATCCAGCGTCAGATTATTCACCGCTACCACGCCGCCGAACTGCATGGTCACGTTTTCCACGTGCAGAATGTTCTCACTCATGTTCCTCGACCTCCTTTCCAGCTTTGCCAAAGCGCCGGCGGAAGAATTGATATATTCGCTCAATTGAGAACTCGCGGTTGCCCATTATGCCCTGGCGGTAGAACAACACCACAAACATAATGATAACCGAGAACACCACCATGCGGAAACCGGGGCGCAGAAACGGCACAGAAAAACCGCCCAGCACCATCGGCGCATCCAAAAAACGCAGCCACCATTCCGAACAGGCAATGAACAGGAAAGAAGCAATGATCGAGCCGGTGATCGATCCGATACCGCCAATAACCACGATCAGCAGAATTTCATATGTCATAGCCGAGGTAAACGCACGCGCCTGCACCATCATCTGGAACATAGCCAACAATGCGCCGCCAATCCCGGCGAAGAAAGCGGAAGTGACCAGCGCCATTTCCTTATGTTTGAACAGATTGATACCCATAGCCTCTGCCGCCACCTCGTCGTCACGAATAGCCTTAAACGCGCGGCCATAGGAAGAATTTATCAGCAGGCATATAACGGCAATGCACAGCCCCGACACGATGAACGGGAACAGCGTAGAATGGAATACAGGGAAAGAGCGCAGCACATTAGAGCCGTTAGTGACCGGTCCAAAGCCGTCAAACTGTACCAGTGCGCGGATAATCTCAGCAAAACCCAGCGTCGCTATGGCCAGATAGTCGCTCTTCAGGCGCAACACCGGCAGACCGATCAGAAAACCGAACAGACCCGCGACCACGCCGGCCAGCAGCAGCGCCACCGGCACCGGCAAGGCAAAGTCAATAATGCCGCCGTCATAATACATATACACCGAGTCGCGCATTGACATCGGAATAGTCAAAATGGCGTATGTATATGCGCCAATCAGCATGAAGCCCGCGTGCCCCAGTGAAAAAAGACCGGTAAAGCCGTTCAACAGATTCAAAGACACGGCAATCAGCGAATAAATCGCGCCTTTTCGCAATACCGTAAACACGATAGAACTGGAAGGAAGCACCTGTTCCAGCCCCCAGATAGCCGCCAGCAGCAATAAAATCAGAACGGCGGCGATGATAGATTTTGTTTGTGTTTTCATCATATCACACCTTCTCCGTCGATTTCTCACCAAACAGACCGGTGGGCTTGAAAATCAGCACCAAAATCAGCAGCACGAAAGTGAATGCGTCACTGAAAGTGGTGTAGCCCAACGCCTTGATGATGTTCTCACAAATACCTATAACAAAAGCGCCCACCACTGCGCCAGGAACCGATCCGATACCGCCGAACACCGCAGCCACAAACGCTTTCAGCCCGGGCATAGCGCCAATCGTGGGAGTAACGGTTGGGTATTTGCTGAAAAACAGCACCGAGGCCACCGCAGCCAGAAAAGAGCCGATAACAAACGTCATGCTGATAACATTGTTGATTTTAATGCCCATCAGCTGCGCTGTCTCAAAATCGCGCGAAACCGCCCGCATAGCCATGCCCACCTTGGTGTATTTGATCAGCACCACCAGGCCGATAACCAGAGCCAGCGTGAGAATTGGCGTCAGAATGGTAATCCAGGAGGTCGTCACATTGCCAATCACAATAATATCTCCGATAAACGGAATTTTGGGATAAGGCCTGGGCAGACCGCCAGTATAATATGTAGCAAAATTTTGCAGCAGATAAGACACGCCGATGGCTGAAATCATGATTGACATACGCGGCGCCGAACGCAGCGGCTTATACGCGATACGCTCCACCGCAACGCCCAGGATCACCGTCAGCAGCAGCGTCAGCGGCAGCGATATATAAAGCGGCATGGTTGCCGACATATACACCATAAAGAAACCGGCCGCCATAAAAATATCACCGTGCGCAAAGTTGATCAAGCGCAGAATACCATACACCATGGTATAACCAATCGCAATCAGAGCATATTGCCCGCCCACGGTGAGGCCCGTCAGCAGCTGCTGAATGTAATATGTCAGGTTATCCATAGTTCACCTCCAAATTTCTAATCATATCCCTCAGGTTAATTCCCTGCCAACACACGGCAGAAAGTATCTGTTTTGCCGCCGTAAAAAAACATTGACCCATGACATTTTTACTGCTGCCACTGAATCAATGCCTTTTTACGCTTGGCAGAAATTTTTCGGCGGAACAGGTTTTCGCCGCCCCGCCGAAAGCAATTAAGTTACAAAATCAACAATCCTAAATTATTCCGCAATACTCTGCGTCTTCAGGAAATCAAACGCGCCAGTTTCAACATTGATAGTCTTGATGTACGCCATATCCTTGTTAGCGTCACCGTTTTCGTTAAACGAGATAGAACCGGTCACCCCGTTTTCATAGGTAACGCCGGGCAGCGCAGCCTGAACGTCCGTGCCAGCTGTAGAACCAGCGGCCTCAAGCGCGGCAACCGCCACATTATAAGCGTCGAAGCCCAAAGCGGATACGGCAGCAACACCATCGCTGTCACCGTTGTTGGTCAAGTTCTGAGCATCAGCGTTCAGCCAGGCCTTAAAGCCCGTTACGAATTCAGCAGCCGCCGGGTTGGAGGTGTCATTTTCGTCAAAGAAAGTGGACAGGTAAACGTCGGTAGCGTACTGACCAGCATTGTTGATGATGGATTCATTCTCCCAGGTGTCTCCGGCCAGGATCGGCATGGTGATACCCATCTGACGCGCCTGCTGAATCAACAGCGGAGCAGTCTGAATGGAAGAAGGAGCAAAGATAACGTCGGCGTCAGAATTCAGCACATTAGTCAGGATCGCGTTAAAGTCAGTCTCACCGGTCTGGAACTGAGCCTCCAGAACAGTGCCGCCCAAATCGGTGAACGCCTGCTTGAAGTAAGCGCCCAGGCCGCTGGAATAGTCATCACCCAGCTGGGTAATAACAAAAGCAGTGTCAGCCTTCATCTCATCCTTAGCAAAGTTAGCCATTACTGTGCCCTGGAAAGGATCAAGGAAGCAAACGCGGAAGTAATACTCGTTATCTTGGGTTACCTGCGGGTTGGTGCAGGAAACACCGATAGCCGGGATCTGCGCGGTCTTAAATGTATCGCCCGCAGCGATAGACACACCAGAACCATAGGAGCCCAACACTACCGAAACACCGGAGCTGGCCAAAGACTGCGCCGCCGTTACTGCCTTGGTGGTATCGGACTGGTTATCAACCTCAACCAGCTCAACCGTATATTCCTCGCCGCCGATGGTCACAGTGGGCTGCAAGGAGTGCGCATAACGGATACCCAAAACTTCCTGCTTGCCGCCGGCGCCGTTCTCACCGGAGGCAGGCTCAAAAATACCAACCTTAACTACCTTGCCGTCGGTCTGCGTACCGCCCTGCGGTGTGTCATCGCCGCCGCAGCCCGCACCAATTGCCAGCACCATCGCCAGCACCATAACGAGCGATAAAATTTTCTTCATTAATAATACCCTCCCTAATTCTCTTGTTTTGCATTTTTGTGCTTCTTTTCTGCTCTTATCCGCCAAGTTGTCCGCCAAGCAAGGCCACGTCCGCGTCATGCGAACATTTGTCATCCTTGCTTAGTATTGGTATTATACATTAAAATTGCGCAAAAATCAACACCTTCAAGCGTTATTCCTGCGCAATTTTTACCACATATTTAATTAATTGGTTTAATATTTGGCCAAACCCGGCCCCAAACAGCAATCAGACGTTAAACCGGAACAGCATAATATCACCATCCTGCACCACATATTCCTTGCCCTCGCTGCGGATAAGCCCCTTTTCCCGGGCTTTCACCATGGTGCCCGCCGCCATCAGGTCGTCATATGCCACAGTTTCGGCGCGGATAAAGCCACGTTCAAAATCGGTGTGGATTTTGCCGGCGGCCTGCGGCGCTTTGGCGCCTTTCTTAATCGTCCAGGCACGCGTTTCATCCGGGCCAGTGGTGAGGAAGCTGATCAGCCCCAGCAAATCATAGCTGACGCGTATAAGACGATCGAGTCCGCTTTCCTCCAACCCCACCTCGGCCAGAAACATCTGCTTCTCCTCCGGCTCCAATTCGGCGATATCCTGTTCCAGCTGAGCGCAGATAGGAAGCACCCCCGCCCCCTCTTTGGCCGCTTCTGCCGCCAGCTTCTGATAGTATTCGTTCGGCGTGCCCGCTGTGTAATCCGCAAACGCGGCTTCGTCCATGTTGGCTGCATATACTACCGGCTTCTGCGTCAGCAGATTCACATCACGCATGATCTCCATATCCTCGTCGCTGAATTCAAAAGAGCGGGCAGGCTCACCAGACTCCAAATGCTCTTTCAACGCCCCTAAGATCCTGGCCTCCGCCGCCGCGGATTTTTCACCTTTCAACACCAGGCGGCTGGCTTTCTCATAGCGCTTATCGAGCGTTTCCAAGTCAGCCAAAATCAGCTCCAGATTGATAGTCTCCATATCACGCAGAGGATCAACGCTGCCATCTACGTGAACGATAGTATCGCTGTCAAAGCAGCGCACCACATGCACGATAGCATCCACCTCACGGATATGCGACAGAAACTTGTTGCCCAAGCCCTCGCCGCGGCTGGCGCCTTTTACCAAGCCTGCGATATCGACAAACTCAATAAACGCCGGCACGGTCTTGGCAGATTTGTGCAGCTCAGACAATACTTTCAGCCGTTTATCGGGAACCGCCACCATGCCCACATTCGGCTCGATCGTGCAAAACGGATAATTGGCTGACTCTGCCCCCGCGTTAGTAATGGCATTGAACAATGTGCTTTTACCTACGTTGGGCAGCCCCACGATTCCTAATTTCATCTTTTATCTTCGCGTTCCTTTCCTTAATATTGACAAAGACGTTCCTGCGGTTCATCAATATTTTTAACTGCAACACATTATGTTCTATGCAGCGCACACCTGCTCACAGCAGACGCTCGTTCGCCAGCCGCCGCGTTTCTTCTTCCAGCGACGTCGCCCGCGCCACCAGCGCTGCCATTTCCTGCGCCGCTTCATTCACAAACTTTTTATCCTGTACCGCGCCCAAATTGATACGTACAGTAAAATCAAAGCTTTTAACCGCCGCCAGCAGCAGCGCCGCGCCGCAGCCCGCATCGGAAATAACAAGACGGCTGCCGCACTCGGCAATACGCCGGGCAATTTCCAGCCCCTCCACCGCCGCCTGCGCCCCCTGAAAAGGAATCGAAGCCGCCGTGTGGCTTCGAGCAGAAAGCTCCGCCGCCTTAGCCGCCTTTTCTCCGTCTGTGCCGGCCGGCAGAGCATATGCCGCCGCCAGCGGAGCAAAAGCGTCGGCGTCAGCCTGCACAGTTGCCAGCAGCGTCTCGCGAATCTGCTCACCCTTATCCAGCAGTTCCGCCACCTCCGCCTCCACGCCGGCATATTTCTTTTTACCCAGCGTCAGCCGGGCGACCATATTCACCAGCGCCATGCCCAGCGTCCCGGCATAGGCCGCAGCGCTCCCGCCGCCCGGCGTCGGGGCGGCAGAGGCAGTTTGGCCAGCAAAGTCGCGGCAGGAAAGCGCCAGAAGTTCTGTTCTTTCTTCCATATTAGAATAATCCCTTAACTTCACCAGTTTCCACATCAATATCTACGCGTCTGTAAGCAGGATCACTGCCCATACCAGGCATCAAACTGATATCTCCCGCCATCGGGCAAAGGAAGCGCGCGCCGCCGTATACCAGCACATCGCGCACCGGCAGACGCCAGCCTTTCGGCTCGCCTTTCCAGGCCGGGTTATGGCTCAGGCTCAGGTGAGTTTTAACCATCATGGTGGCGAAATCGTTGTAGGTAGGATCGTTCTCAAATGCAATCGCCTTGGCTTCGGCCTCCGGCGTCCAGTCCACACCGTCAGCGCCGTAAACCTCGCGGGCAATCAGATCAACGCGCTGACGCAGCGGCATTTCCAACGGATAAAGATACTTCAGCTCCACCGGCTCCTCACAGGCTTCCACCACAGCTTCGGCCAGCTCAATTGCACCCTCGCCGCCTTTCAGCCAATGCTCGGAAACAGCAAACCGTGCGCCTGCGGCTTCTACCGCGCGCTTCACGATCGCAACCTCCTCCGGAGTATCGGTATAGAAAGAATTCAGGCAGACAACCG
Source organism: Candidatus Avidehalobacter gallistercoris (assembly GCA_018715045.1). Lineage (GTDB taxonomy): Bacteria > Bacillota > Dehalobacteriia > UBA4068 > UBA4997 > Avidehalobacter > Avidehalobacter gallistercoris. The sequence goes on along the minus strand of DVMH01000025.1, from coordinate 19,997 downwards.
GCTTGATTCCGGATTTTTTCACAGTGGCAATATGATGCAGCAGATTACAGAGCCCTTTTTCCACCAGCTCGCAGTTCTGGCTGGTGTATGCCTCATCCAGCGGCACGCCAGGTTTAACCGCAGGACCGCCGCCGTGCATTTTAAGGCTGCGGATAGTGGCCACCACCACCGAAACATTAGGCTGCAAGCCGGACAGGCGGCACTTGACGTTCCAGAACTTCTCAAAACCGATATCAGCTGCAAAGCCGGATTCCGTCACATGATAATCGAACATCTTAAGAGCCAGCCGATCGCCGATGATCGAGCTTTGACCGATGGCAATGTTGGCAAACGGACCCGCGTGCACCAGACAAGGCTGATATTCACCGGTGCAGCACAACGTCGGGTTGATAGTATTGCGCATCCAGGCAGTCATGGCGCCGTCCACCTCCAGCATTTTGGTGGTTACGGGGTTGCCCTTTTTATCATAAGCAAGAATTATGTTGCCGATACGCTCGCGCAGGTCAGCCAAATCGCGCGCCACAGCAAGAATAGCCATCAGCTCGGAGGATACTGTAATAGCGAAACGGCTGCTCATAGTGAAGCCGTCCATTTTGCCGCCCAGACCGATTACAATATTCCTTAAACACTGCGCCGCAAAATCGATCACCCAGCTGAACTGCACACGGTTCTTGTCAATATCCAGCCGCGTTAAGCCCCGTTTGGCCAGAGTCGCATCATCATAATTGTATTCGTGCTGCATACGGGCGTTCAGCGCCACCATGCCGAGATTATGGGCGTTGGCAATATCGTTGATATCGCCAGTGAGCCCCAGCGAAAATTCCGTCATCGGGATCAGAACAGAGTTGCCGCCGCCTGCCGCCGTGCCCTTGATGTTCATAGTGGGGCCGCCGCTGGGCTGGCGCAGGCACCCGCCGACGTTCTTGCCAAGCTTGCCCAAACCTTCTATCAGACCGATAGACGTGGTGCTTTTGCCCTCGCCCAGGGGGGTGGGGGTAATAGCAGTCACCTCAATAAACTTACCGTCCGGCTTATCTTTGAGGCGCTTCATAATTTTCAGGAAATCCAGTTTGGCTACTTTGCCGTAGGGGATAACCTCATCCGGCAGCAGATTCAAACGTTCCGCCCATTCTGCGGGTTTGGGCATATTCTGCTCTGCTGCCGCTGCGATCTGCCAATCAGCGTACTCTCTGGGATCTAACATAATTATTCCACCTTTCTCATAATAATCAAACAGCCACTTAGTTTCTGCAATAATACCGTTGATCATTTATATCTAACTATTATACTTGAAAAGAATGGTTTTTACAATGCCCAAATGTGCAAATGAGTGCGGCAGACGCTGCCCAATGAGTGAATTAGCCGCCGAACAGACCAAAAAATTGGCCGAAACCTACGCAAAACTGTTAGACGCGGCGCAAAAGCTGGAAAATGCCGAAACCGCGCCGGAATTTTTGCAGGTTCGCGCCTGGCAGAGGGCAGAACAGGCGGGGCGGGCGCTGGACGAAATACTTTCCGGTTGGGAAAAGCAAACCTGCCCGGCGCTCTGTTTCGACTGCGCCTGGCAGCAAACAGAACGTGGACTTGCCATCATCAACACACTCACCCCCTGCAATCAATGGTTCGTGCCGGAATTGTTCAACCTCAGCAAGCAGGATAAGGATTGAAGGCAATATAAAAAAGTTTAGACGTGTCCTCACAAGTACAACATAAAAAGTTCCAGCGCAAAAGGAACCGCCGCAGAAATAATTCTTTGGCGGTTTCATATATATATGATTTGGCTTACGTTATCTTATGCTTGTCAATAAACTTCCGTTTCAGCTTTATCGTCAGCAAAAAACAAATTCCCAAGCGAGCATTATTAACAATGCGAATATCCGGGCTATCGCCAGGAACAGCGAAAGCAGGCGCATTTTTCATGCCGCATCACATTCTTTATTTAGCCTGCCTGCTCTGTAACGTTTGCTTCACCTGCCGCAGCGTTATCCGGGGCAGGTTTTGCAGGCGTAAGCGCAGTGTCATCCGGGCGGTCTCCCCGCCCGCCACTGCCAGCAGGCCGCTGTTCCCGGACAAAATCCTCACCATCATCAGGGGCAATCCCCTCAGGCGGGAACCCGGCATCTTGCGGCTGCTGTTTCTGGCCGCCCATACCGCCGCGGCCGCCACCCATGCCACCAGTCTGGCCGTAAGAGGTCAGACCTTCTTCCAGAGTCAGTTCTGTCAAAACTGTACCGCCGGAATAATCGCCTCCTGTGCAAAGGCCGTTATCAATCTGGCCGGAATACTCTCCGCCATAGGAGATCGTACATACTCCACCGGCAGCCAACTCCGGAGCGCTGAACAGGAGGCTACTGGCCCGCCCGGTCAACTGAAATACATATTCATATCCATCTCCGGAGAACTGCACACAGGTTCCAGCATCCAGGATTTGACCAAAACCCACGGACAGTACGCACGAACCGTCGCCGCCGGGAGTCTGCATCATATTGCCGGATCCTGCGGCGAACAGAACGCCGCCGGCCAGGGAACAGGAACCGTCATAGTCAATGGCGCTATCACCGTTGCCGGTGCTGGTTACCACAATTGTTCCGTCCGTGATCGTCAATGTTCCGTTTGAGTCCAACCCATCGCCGCCCGCCAGAATGCGGATGGTTCCGCCGGATATGGTGATGGCGTCATCACCGCCGCCCGGAGTAAAAGCATTACCCATACCATGCCCGCCAAACCCGCTGCCGTCCGTGCCGCCAGCCGCGTTAACGCCGTCGTCACTGGAGACAATGGAGATATTCCCGCCGGTAACCGTCACGTTAGTTCCCTCCAGCCCCTCATAGCAGGTCTGGATATCCAGCGTACCGGCGGATACCGCCAGATCGCCATCAGCGTGAATGGCATCGTCGCCAGTGGAAATAGTGTAAACACCGCCGGAAATAGTTACATTACCATTGGCGTGGAGAGCATCGTCTGAACAGTCCAGAACATAGACGCCGCTGGTCAGAGTCAGATCCGTGCCAGCCTTGACGCCTTTGGCGCTGGCGTCCTCTCTGGGCGAGACAGAACAGCCGCCGCCAGAGGTGATGCTATAAGTACCGCTGGAAAGGGTTGCGGAGGTTTCGGCCTGAATACCGTCTTCCTCAGCGGTCAAGGTCAGCTCAGAATTAGACACCTTAACCCAGCCCAGCGTCTCATCGGAGTTATTGGTGGAGCGGATGGCGTCACCGCCGCAGGAGACCGTAAGCGTAACGCTGTCAATGGCGTTGGAGTCCTTACCGCTGACGCCGTGGTTGACTGCGTTGACGATAATAGTTCCGTCATATACCTCCAGGGTATCCTTGCTTGTAATACCATTATTGTAATTGGCGTTGACTGTCAGCGTTCCCGCCCCCTCGATCACCAGATCGTCCTTGCTGTAGAGGCAGGCGTTGGGCTCCTCATCCGCCGCGGAAGAGAGATTGTCGGCAAAAGTGTAGTCCGCCCCGTCGGTCAGCGTGTTTTCCATGCCCGCCACCAGATGCACCGTGGCCGTTTTGGCGCTGTAGACGTAGAGAGGACTGCCATAGGAGCAGGTTATATCCGCTCCGTTGAGCGCAATGGTAACCTCCGCATTTCCCGCATTGACCAGGATACGGCCATCTTCCAGCGTGCCGCTGACCGCGTAAACGCCGCCTGCGGTGATGGTAACCACAGAGCCGTCCACCTCCGCACCGCTCCCCTCCACAGAGATAGAAGAACCAGACAGCGTGATTTGCGTCGCGCCGGTCAGATCCAGTGTAGCCGGAGTCCTGGGCCGGGCTGAGTCCGAAGATGACTGCGCAGAGATAAGGTCAACTGCTGTTCCGCTTTGGCTGATACCAGCGATAGCAGATGAATCACAGCCGCCGAGCACCCCCAATATCATGGAAGCGCTCAGCACTATGGAAAGAAAAGTTTTTAGCTTCATAAATATAAACCTCCAACTATATTTTGACTACAGTATGGAAAAAGAATCTAAAGCGAAGTTAAAGAGCACGCCTGCCTTAAATGATTTACATTGTTTTCAGATTTGTTACGGCACAGTTTCAAGTCCGCCCGCAAGAAAAGTGAAAGCTGCTTCCGGCAGCCCAAACCCTTTGCCTTATTCCCAAAATACATTTGCGGAACAAGCTATGGATAAATTCAGAAATATACTCTTAAATCAGCTTGATTAGAATTTCAAAAAGGCTGTGAATTTGATAATTCCCGGTTCAGGGCTCTCTGCCCGGATAGATCCCCTATGCGCCTCTGTGATTCCTTGGGCAATGGACAGGCCAATGCCAAAACCGCCTGCTCCTCCCCGCGGAGTCCGAGCCTTATCTACGCGGTAAAAACGGTCAAACAGCTTGTCAAGTTCTGTAGGCTCCACGTACGCACAGGCGTTTTGCGTGCTGATAATAATACCTTTTTTGTTTCGTTGCAGGCGGAAAAAAATAGTCGTTCCCGCATCTGCATATTTGACCGCATTATCCAACAAAATGGAAACCAGTTGGCGAATAGAGAACTCATCGCCCGGATAAGACAGGCCTGTTTCTACATCCGTCTCCAAGGCATGCCCCTGCTCCGCAGCAAAGTCACGAAAAGATTCCGCCACCTCCAGCACGGCGCCGCTGACATCAAAAACGGCCATTTGAACCGGCGGCTTTTCCTCGTCCAGACGAGATAGTGTAACAAGATCATTCACCAGGGCGGAGAGCTTTTCCGTCTGGCCTCTGATCTTGTCGATCCATTTCTGCTGCCCAACCTCCATCTCCAGCACTTTCAAACTTGTAGAGATCACGGTGAGCGGTGTTTTCAGCTCATGGCCAGCGTCAGTAATGAATTGCTTCTGCTTCTCTGCGCTGCGCACCACAGGATCAATCGCCCGCCGGGAGAGGAGCAGCACAAGCACATAAACCAGCACGTCACAGGCGACCACAACCAACAGGGAGACAAGCGCAAATGTGCGCATGGCTCGAAGTTCCTGACGGCAATCAAGAAAGATGGCCATATACTGACCCTCTCCAGTCTGCTCCACCGAAAATTTATAGCTGCCTGTGTAGCCATCCCCTGTTCCATGCCTGAGCGCAATGCTGAGGTAAGTTCCGGCGTCTTCTTTCGTAACCGCAGCAATGTGTCGCATATCTGCGCTGTGCAAAATACCGTCCTCTGAGTAGCGCAGGACAAAGTAGCGCGTGGAATATGGCGTTTCGGGAGAAAAATGTCCGCCTGGCTGACCGGCGGGTTTCCCGCCGGAAAACTGCGGCACGGTTCCCTGATTGTCAGCAATCAGCTGAAGAGTATCCTGAAGGCGGGCGTCGGTAGTAAAAAAGTTAATAAGATTGATGGACAGGCTCATAAGAAGCATCACCAGGGTGACTGAAACCATGGCGATCAGGATAAATTTACGGCGCAGCTTATGAATCATACTTTTTCCTCCAAAGCGTAGCCCAACCCGCGGCTAACCCGTATCATGGCCGTAGAGCCCACGGAAACCAGCTTTTTGCGCAGATTTGAGATATGAACCCAGACCACATTGATCTCCACCTCCGTATCCCAGCCCCAGACCCTTTCCAGGATCCGCTCCGCCGACAGAATGACCCTGGGAGAGCGCATAAACAGCTCCATCACCTGGAATTCCCTGCCGCTAAGGCGTTCGGAACGGCTGCCGCAGCGCAGCAGGCTCTCCCCACAGTCCAGAGTCAAATCCCCAAATGTCAGGTTGGACGGCCGGTACCCTCCAGACCTCCGGAGCATAGCCCGCAGTCTGGCAAGCAGCTCGTCCGGATCAAAGGGCTTAGGCAAATAGTCGTCCGCACCCGTATCAAAACCAAGGATACGGTCATCCTTTTCACCCTTGGCAGTTAACAGCATGACCGGGAGCATGACTCCATTCTCCCGCAGCCGGGTCAGAACCTCGATCCCATCCAGATGGGGCAGCATGATGTCCAGAATCATCGCGTCATATTCCCCTGCCGTGGCATAGTCATAGCCCGCCGCACCGTCATATACGGCGTCCACGGAAAACTGATTCTTTTCTAAAAACGCGCACAGGGCCTCAGAGAGATCCCGCTCATCTTCCACCAATAATATCCGCATCCATATCACCCACTTACATTATAAGGCAGGCTCTGGAGAAGACGCAATCTTTTTTCTCCCGAACCTGCCGTATATTATTTAAAGAACCTCCCGAGAATCTACCCTACCGCAAACGATATTCAGATTACCATTCCGGCATCGCAGCTGATCCAAAAATTCTTTGGGAACCTGTTCATCTCGGAGCACAACCCGGTAATCAAGCTCATACAGCGTGCCCATATTAGAGGTCTTGACTCGCTCCAGCTGAGCGGACTTGGTGTAGCGGCAAAACAAATCGTCAAACAGGCCGTCATAGTCCAGGTTTTCCGGTATGGTAATTCTCAGCTCACGTTCCCCGTCTTGCCCTGCGCCGAAACGGAGCATGGAAAGCGTCAGGACAAAGGCGGCCATGACCAGAAAGAAGAGAACTGCCAGCGTCACATAGCCCATACCGGTAGCCAGCCCCACGGCCATAGCCAGAAAGATCATACCGATCTCCCGAGCGGTGCCTGGCACGGAGCGGAAACGCACCAGGCTGAAAGCCCCAGCTACAGCTACACCCGCACCGATGTTTCCATTAACCAGCATAATGACCATTTGCACCACAGCCGGGATTATGGCCAGTGTCACGATAAAGCTCTGGGTATAACGGGTCTTATACATACACAGCAGCGCGATCCCAAGACCCAGCGCCAGGGATACCGCAGTGCAGATACCGGCCGCCGCCAGCGTGATCTGCGTACCAATAATGGACTCAAGCACAGGATTTCACCGCCTTTCTCATATTCTGCGGAATACGGCTCATCAGGTGCTCGCGATAACAAGTTCCGTATTTGGAGAAAGATGTGGCGAAGACACCGTTCTCACTAAGCAGATGGCTCAGCCAAACCGGCGCTGCTCCCGGGATCTTGATCTCCATCAGAATATTATCTCCAGCCAGAATAGGAGCGCCGTAATCTCCGGCCTGAAGATCCAATTCTGTATCTCTCCAGCGCAGGTTCGTATCAAAGGTGACCCTAAGTTCCCGTTCAGCCGCCACACCGGCCATGGCCTCCCGGTCATAGGCAATGTAGACCTGCGGCTGCGGACGGTAGAGCTCCAGGAACCAGTCAATCTCCCGGCAGATTTGTCCCTCCGGCTGCGGCCAGAGGCAGCCATCCAAATAGTCTATGGCCTGCTGCGTCTCCATCACCGCACGGCGCTTATAAACCACACCCTTGTATTTCTTCTTCAGCTCCACAAAAACCTGATCCTGTTTCCCGGGCACGCCATAACTGCGCAACCGCAGCTTTTCCTTGTAGACCGGTTTCTCCAGTGAGGCCCGGATCAACTGAAAATCCGGAGTGTCATAATAAATATTACAGATAGTATAACGGCCATAGGAGTCCTCCTCCATATGAGCCGCAAGTCCGCCCCTTATCCTTTGATACTGTGCAGGCGTCAACAGGTATTTCTTTTCATATCGCTGAAAACAGCACTGAACATTCTGCGCCATAAAAGCTCCTCCTTCATGTTGTTCTGCCCCTATAATGCGGTCTCATCCTAAAGAGGAGTTAAAGAATCCTTAAACAATTTGTAAAAAGAAGGGCGTTTCTCAGAAAAGAAACACCCCCCGCATAAAATTTTAACGCTCAAATTACCAGCTCCGTTACCAGTATAGCACAGGCATACAATCGACAGCGAGGCAATCTTTGTTGCCCTCTTTTTAGGCGTTATTTAACTTCTGCCGCCAGCCTGTTAACATATTTGCGACAGATCTCATCAGTTTCCGCCTCCACCATCACGCGGATAACCGGCTCCGTGCCGCTGGGGCGGATCAGCACACGGCCATTATCGCCCAATTCCTGCTCCGCCTGCTTAACCGCCGCCAGCAAAGCGGGAGCAGCCAGCGCCGCTTCCTTATCCGCTACCCGCACGTTCTCTAAAAGCTGCGGATAAATACGCACCGGCGCAGCCAGTTTCGAAAGAGTTGTTTTACGTTCCAGTATCACTTCCATCAGCTTGATAGAGGTCAAAATGCCATCGCCGGTACTGGCGTATTTGCTGAAAATAATATGACCGGATTGCTCGCCGCCCAAGCGGTGGCCGTTCGCCAGCATATTTTCATAAACATATTTGTCGCCAACCGCCGTTTTTTCGTAGTTAATACCCAGCTCGTCAAACGCTTTGTAAAGCCCCATATTGCTCATGATAGTGGTGACCACAGTATTGTTCAGCAGTTTGCCACGCTCTTTCATGTAGCGGCCATATATATAAAGAATTTTATCACCGTCTACCACGTCGCCGTTTTCGTCCACCGCCAGGCAGCGGTCAGCGTCACCGTCATAGGCAAAGCCGACGTCCAGCTTCTCACGCCGCACCAGTTCCTGCAAACCCTCGATATGGGTGGAACCGCAGTTCATGTTGATGTTGGTGCCGTCCGGCTCGGCGTTGATGACATATGTCTTGGCCCCCAGCGCGTCAAAAATGCTCTTGGCCAACATCCAGCTGCTGCCGTTGGCGCAGTCCAGCCCCACTTTCATGCCACGATAAGAGCGTATGGCCAGCGATATAAGATAACCCATATAACGATTGCGCCCAGCAGCGTAATCCACCGTACGGCCAATCTCATCTTTTTCGGCCAGCGGCATTTCGGGCGTCTTGCCGTCCAGATATGCCTCCACTCTGGCAATGGTCGTTTCATCCAGCTTCTCGCCGCGGCTGTTGATCAGCTTAATACCGTTATCATAAAACGGATTATGGCTGGCCGAGATCATAATGCCGCCGTCAAAATCCTCTGTTCGCACTACATAGGCGATGCTGGGCGTGGTCGTCACATGCAGCAGATAGGCGTCCGCGCCGGAAGACGTAAGCCCCGCGCAGAGGGCGTATTCCAGCATATAGCTGGAACGCCGTGTGTCCTTGCCGATGATGAATTTGGCGCGCTCTCCCTTTTGTTCCTTATAAAACCCACCTAAAAAACGGCCGATCTGAAAGGCGTGCGTTGCCGTAAGCCCACGGTTGGCCTCGCCGCGAAAGCCGTCCGTGCCAAAATATTTACCCAAGAGTCTACCCCCTAGCCGGTTTACATGTTTCTCAATATAATAGCATTGTTTGGCGGAAAAGTCCAGCCGGAGCAAGAAAATCATTGCTTATCAAGAAAATTTACACCAAAATCATTGACAAAGCCAGGCTTTTTTTATATAATATCTAGTGCGTAATTAAAGGCCAACCCGTGGAGAGGTACCGAAGCGGTCATAACGGAGCGGTCTTGAAAACCGTCGCACAGTAATGTGTCGTGGGTTCGAATCCCACCCTCTCCGCCACTTTCTTTAAGGCGGGTATTGACATGGAGAGTTGGCCGAGTCGGTCGAAGGCGCTCGCCTGCTAAGCGAGTATACGGGCAAAAACCTGTATCGGGGGTTCGAATCCCCTGCTCTCCGCCATATTTTTTCTTTTCATTTTAATTTGTTAATTTGTGCTACTAGCTCAGCTGGATAGAGCGTCTGGCTACGGACCAGAAGGTCGGGGGTTCGAATCCCTCGTAGCACGCCAAAAGAGCAGATACCCTAAATGGATATCTGCTCTTTTTATTGTAATTTCTCAGACGATGATTTTTACATCGCTGCCTCCCACACGCTTTTTAGTAACGACGATTTGCTTGTCGATCTGATCTTTCAGCCCACCGACATGGGAAATAATACCCACCAACCGTTTGCCACCAGAAAGCCCAGCCAAAATGCGCACTGCCTGTTGCAGGGAGCGTTCGTCCAACGAGCCGAACCCCTCGTCCACAAACATCGCGTCAAGTTGGACGCCGCCCGCATTCATCTGTATCACGTCGGCCATCCCCAACGCCAGCGAAAGAGACGCTTTGAACGCCTCGCCGCCCGAAAGTGTTTTCACAGGGCGGCTGGTGCCGTTATAATGGTCAATAACATCCAATTCAAGGCCGCTGCGGCTTTTCCGGTTGAAGGCCTCTCCTCGGCGCACCATCTCGTATTGACCGTCCGTCATAGCGGCAAAACGTTGGTTGGCTTGAACAATAATGCGGTCAAAATAAGTCTGCTGAATATATGTTTCAAACAGCAGACGCTCCCTACCGGAAAGATTGCCACCCGCCGCCGCCGCCAGCGCGCTGACGCTGCTCCAATGCTCTGCCGCCGCCTTGCCCTGCGCCGCTTCCCGACGAAGTTTGGCCGCCTGCCGGGTGTTTTGCTCCAACCGCCCGGCAATATGGCGCTGCCGTGTGATAAGAGCCTGTCGCGCCGCCCCGATCTCGTCCGCCTGCTGTTGCAGGGCAGCGCTGTCCTCCTGCGGAGCCTTGGCCAGCCGTGCGGTCAGCACTTCTTTGGCTGATGCCGCTGCCGCCAGCTTAGTGCGGCAAACCTGCAAATTTTTCTCCGCCTGCTGTTCAGCGTTGGCCAGTTTTTCCGCTTCCTCCCCAGCGTTTTGGATAGCCTTTCTCAGTTCTGCCTGATCGGCATATTGCAGCTTGGCCTTTTTTTCCGCCGCCAACTTAACTGCGCTCTCCGTCCGGGTTTTAGCCGCCGCCTGTTCCTCGGTCAGACGCAGTATAACCGCCGCCAGCGTTTGCACCTCTTCCGCCAGTTTAGGCTGCAATGCCTGCAGTTCATCACGACGGGCTGCTGTCTGCCGCAAACTTTTTTCCGCCGCTGCCAAAGCCTCAGCTGTCTGCTGCTGTTCCGCCAAGGCGGCCATAATCCGCCCCTGCCAGGCGGCCAAACTATCCGTGTTGGCGGCTGGCGGATCGCCTGCTATCAGCCTGGCCGTTTGCTCGGCTGCCGCCGCCAGCTCCGCATCAAAATGCTCACGTTCCGTTTTGCCCCGCTCCATCAGCGAGGTCACTTCGGCGTGCAGTTTTTCCAGTCCGGCGCTCAGCTCCTTAACATATTGCTCTGCCGGCGCCTGCTCCGGCAGCTCCGCTGGGGAGGGATGATCCGTCGCGCCGCAGACCGGGCAGGGCAAACCATCGCTCAGCTCCCGTGCCAGCCAGCCTGCCTGAGCCGCAAAAAATGCCTGCTCAGCCGCGCGGAAATCCGACTGCGCCTGCAAATATGTCGTATTTTTCGCCTGAAATTTTTGCCGCAAATCACCCAAATTCTGCCAGTCACTCCACAATGCCGCCGCCTTATCGGCCCAATTGCTCAAGGTATCTTTCGCCGCCTTGGCCTGATTATGCTGCAGCGCCAAATCGCCCAGCCGCTTGTCCACGTCAGCCAAACCGGCGAGCTCCCGATTGCACTCATCCAGCCGTGCAGTTAAACTCTCCTGTGCCTTGCTCTGCGACGCAAGCTCCTGCCGCACTTCGCTCAAATGCTTATCCGCAGCATGGAAATCCGTCAGAGCCTGCTCATATTCCTGATAAAGCGGCAGCTGATCAGAAAGTTTCCGCACCCGATCAAGCAGCTCCTCCCGCTTAGGGCGGGTTTCCATACACACCTGATAAGCCGCCGCCAGCCTGCGCTCATCTTCCTGCAAATTCTGCATTTCCTTCTCGCGTTCAGCCAACGCTTTCTTATCCAGCTCCACCTGTTCCGCCTGACCCAGGCGCTGGTTCAGCAGCGCCAGCTTGTCGTTCAGCTTTTCCTCCGCGGCCGCCAACTGCTTATCCTCGTTTGCATCAATTTTGTTCTGCGCTGCAATCGTCTGAATCAACGGCTCGATTTCAGCATTGCCTCCGCTTTCGCGCCAACCTGCCGCCTGTTCCGCCAGCTCCGACCCCTCGTCATATTGCAGACCGGAGGCTGCCGCTAGCATAGCCTGCTTCCTAAGCTCGTATTCCTCACGGGCAAGATTAGCCTCGCGGCTCAAGCGCTCCTGCAGACGAGCATAACGCCCGGTATCGAACAGCCGTCGCAGGATCTCGCCGCGTTCCTGCGTGTCGGCCAGCAGCAGCTTCATAAAATCACCCTGCGCGATCATGGCGATACGCGCAAACTGTTGCCTGTCCAGTCCCAGCAACTGCTCCACCGCCTGCGTCACCTGACGGGCGCCGCTGATCAGGCGGCCATCAGGAAACTCTAACGCAGCGTTTGCACGCTCCGGCACCAGCTTATCGCCCCGATGCGCCGGCCGCATATATTCCGGATTGCGTTCCGCCCGGTAAATTTCACCGCGATAGGCAAACGTCATTTTTACGTAAGTCGGCACGTCCGCCGCGGCATATTTACTGCGCAGCCACACGGCCTCGCGCGCGTCACCGCTGGCTTCGCCGAACAGCACAAAGCTGATAGCGTCGAACAGTGTGGTTTTGCCAGCCCCGGTATCGCCGCAAATAAGATACAGACCGTTCTCGCCTAACGCCGCCATGTCCAGCTGCACCCGCCCCGCATAGGGTCCAAAGGCTGAAAGCTCTAAAGCCAGGGGTCTCATGCCAAATCGCCCTCCTCCCAAATTTCTTCTATTAAGCCTGCGATCAGCTCCCGCTGTTCCTCCGTCAATTCCTGCGCCGTCTGCGCATGATAAAATTCCTCGAATAACTGGAGCGGGCGTTTTCCCTCCGGCTGAGCGGAAATAAACAGAGTTTGCTCCGCCCGGGTGCGGGCGTTATCGTAATCCAACTTCATCAGGTTAGGATACACCTGGTTAAGCCGCAGCGCCGCGTCCAGCACATCAGCCGCGTCGGTCAGCACGATATGCAGATAGTCAGCTGCCGCCTCGCCCTGAGCCGAAACGTAGGCCGGGTCGGTCAGCGTGGCAAATGTTCCCCGTATTTCCCGCATATCATGCAGCGGCGTGATCGGTTTGGTATCTATGCTTACGCTGCCGTCCGCGCCCAATTCAACCAGCGTCACGCTTTTCACCTGCCGTACCTCGGAAAAAGAATACTTCAAAGGCGACCCGGCATAGCGCATTTTGGTCATGCCTCCTGCCCGCTGCGCCCCGTGCAGGTGCCCGAGCGCCACATAATCAAAACCGGCAAAACGTGCCGCGTCAACATTATCCAGCCCGCCAATGGCCAGCTCCTCCGATTCACAGGTTTGCGAACCAGTTATAAGCTGGTGCGCCAACAATACGTTCCGAGCGCCGGGGCGAAAACAAATTTCCCGCATAATACGCGCCACTGCCGCATCATAATCGGCAACATCCACCACGTCATCATAGCAGCGGCGCACCAGCAACGGTTTCACAAACGGCAACAGCCAAAAATCCACTGAGCCAAACTCATCCGCTAGTTCCACACGCGTCACCTCACCACTAAACGGCGGCGCGATATAAACGCCCTGACGGTTCAGCATCTGCGCGGCAAAGGCCAGCCGCTCCGCCCCGTCATGATTGCCCGCAATTATCAAAACACTCGGCACGATTCCAGCCAGCTCAGTCAGAAACCAGTCAAACAGCTGCACGGCCTCCGCCGCCGGCGTCGGTTTGTCATAAATATCTCCCGCTAAGAGCACCGCCTGCGGCTTTTCCTCCCGCGCCAATGCCAAGATCTGGCGGCAGGCATTTTCCTGCTCAGCCAGCATCGGTATCTCGTTCACCCGCTTACCTAAATGCAAGTCGGCCAGATGTAAAAACTTCATTATTTACCCCCAAAGGGACGCCTTTGTACAGCGCCGTCTTTTAACGTAATATTATTGCATATATACAGCATAAATTTGCGCGCAATTTCCCGCCGCCATGCCAAAAGGCATGAATCTAACAACAAAATACGCACAAATGCTTTTATTTCGCGGTTTTCCGCACCTACGTCAAAATAAGTGTCAAACCGCCCTTTTTCTGCAAAAAATTAATTAAAACAGTAACTTCATTCGGCTAAAGCAGCAAGTTTTTCACAATTTCCCGCACTTTTCCACCGACTTTTCCACCGACGGTTAATATTCTACAAACCGCAGAACAGGCTAATTCGACGCTTTTCGCCCCAAAATAATCCACCGCGTGTATACAAAGGGCAGCAAAAGATTTTTTGTTCGGCAGCTTGCAAAAATGATGTATAAACAGCTGAGAGGCCGAAGCAATCCCCCGTTCCTCATAAATTATAGTTTAGCACCGTGGGCGGGGGCTTGTCAAACCCGCTGCTATTGCAATCTGCGGGCGGGTGTGCTAGAATAATATTATCTATTTTTTGGCACATAATCATAGAGAAGGTGAAATCTATGCAGATACGCGAATCAGCCGAAGATTATCTGGAGGCCATTTTGATATTGCGGCAGCAAAACGGCAACGTCCGCGCCATAGATATCGCCAACCATCTGGGTTATTCCCGCCCCAGCGTCAGCATTGCCATGAAAAACCTGCGCGAAAACGGCTATATCAATGTTTCAGCAGATTCCCTGATCACGTTGACTGAGCAGGGCGCAGCGGTGGCCGAGCGCGTTTATGAACGTCATCGGGTGCTGACGGAGTTTTTCTCGCGGCTGGGCGTTGCAGAGGACATTGCCAAAGCCGACGCCTGCCGGATAGAACACGATTTAAGCCCGGAGACGTTTGCCTGCATCAAGGCTTTCTATCAGGAAAAGCTGCAAAACAAGGACTAAGCGCACTGCGCCGATTTAAGACATTGGAGGCTGAACATTTTATGGAGTTGAAAACCGCACCCACGCCGGAACCGGCAGAGAAAAAGACGATGTCCGGTAATTTTATTCACGACGATATCGAAGAGGATTTAACGGAGGGCCGCTATAACAAGGTTCACACGCGTTTCCCGCCGGAACCGAACGGCTATTTGCACATTGGCCACGCTAAAAGCATTTGCCTGAACTTCGGCACAGCGCAGAAATACGGCGGCGTCTGCAATCTGCGCTTTGACGACACCAACCCCGCCAAAGAAGACGACGAGTATATCCGATCCATTAAGGCAGACGTGCGCTGGTTGGGCTTCGATTGGGGCGAAAATTTGTTCTATGCATCGGACTACTTCGATAAATTATACGGGTATGCGGTGGAGCTGATAAGAGCGGGCAAGGCTTATGTCTGCGAGCTTTCTGCCGATCAGATGCGCGAATATCGCGGCAGCATCGGTGTGCCGGCGCGGTCGCCGTGGCGTGACCGCCCGATCGAGGAGAGCCTCGACCTGTTTGAGCGCATGAAAAACGGTGAGTTTGCCGACGGCCAGTATACGCTGCGTGCCAAAATCGACCTGGCTTCGCCAAACTTCGTACTGCGCGACCCGGTCATCTACCGTATCCAGCATGGCGTACACCATCGCACCGGCGACAAATGGTGCATTTACCCGATGTATGATTTTGCCCATCCGCTGTCCGATTCGCTGGAGGGCATAACCCACTCCATCTGCACGATGGAGTTTGAAATTCACCGGCCGTTGTACGAGTGGCTGATCGCCAACACCAGCTGCCCAACTAAAAGCCGCCAGATCGAATTTGCACGGCTTAATCTGACGCATACCGTGATGAGCAAGCGCTTCCTGCGCAAATTGGTGGAAGAAGGTTATGTTACCGGCTGGGACGACCCGCGCATGCCTACTCTTTCGGGCCTTCGCCGCCGTGGCTACACGCCGGAGGCTATCCGTGATTTCTGTGAGCGTATCGGCGTGGCCAAGGCCGAAAGCATGGTAGACACAGCGCTTCTGGAGCATTGCCTGCGCGAGGATCTGAACACCAAGGCCGATCGTGTGATGTGCGTTTTAGACCCGCTGAAAGTAATCATCACCAATTACCCGGAAAATGAGCGTGAAATGCTGCCGGTTGATAATAACCCCGAAAAGCCGGAGCGCGGCAAACGACTGTTGCCGTTCTCCCGCGAGATTTATATTGAACGCGAAGATTTTATGGAAGAACCGCCAAAAAAATTCTTTCGCCTGAAGCCGGGCGGCGAAGTGCGCTTAAAGGGCGCGTATATCATTAAATGCGAGGAAGTTGTAAAAGATGCGGCGGGCAATATCACCGAGCTTCGCTGCACTTATGACCCGGAAACAAAATCCGGCGGCGCCAGCACCAAAAAGGTCAAAGCTACCATTCACTGGGTGAACGCCAAAGAATGTAAGGACGCAGAGGTGCGCCTCTATGATTACCTGTTCACCGCTGAAAATCCCTATGACGTACCGGAGGGCAGTGATTTTATCGAAAACCTGAACCCTAACAGTCTGGAGATTAAGCAGGCCAAAATTGAATCACTTTTCCCGCTGCCAGGCGAAAAGTTCCAATTCCTGCGGCACGGCTATTTCGCCACCGACCCTGACTCCACCAACGATCATCTGGTATTCAACCGTATTGTGTCTCTGAAAAGCAATTACAAGGGCTGATTAGCAAGGAGGACGCTATGCACAAAAAGCTATATCGCTCCCGCAAGGACAGCAAGCTCTTCGGCGTCTGCGGCGGCATCGCTGAGTATTTTGACACCGACCCCACTATTATCCGCCTGCTGGCAATCATTCTGCTATTCGTTTCGTTTGGCTGGGGCATTCTGATATACCTGGCCGCCGCTTTCATCATGCCGCAGGACGATGGCTTTATCGACGTCTAAGCTCTCATGTATGATGACAAAGCCAAGGAGCTGTTGAGCCGGCCGCCGCGTGGCAGTCAGAACGGCCAAAAGCCCGCGACACAGCGTTATCAGCGGCTTCTTCGCCGCATAGAACGCAAATTTCCCCACATAGATTTGGCGGCTGTGCTGGGACGAAACATCGACGGCACATTACACCGCGGCTCTAATTGGTTTTATCCGATGTCATGGTTGGCCGCTCATCTGCTGGATAACGATCCGGAAAAAACACTGACAAATTTCAGCATTAAAATGCGCGGCGGCCTCACACATTGGCCGTTTTTGCATCTCGGTAAATATTTCTTTGAGGGTATGCACCAGCATATATTGATTAAAGAGCCGCTGCCGGAAGATGGACGGCCGCTTATCTTTGCGCCGACGCATTATTTTATCCAGGATGCGCTCTCGTCAATTCTGCTGGCGGAAAAGCACGCCTATCTTGTATTCGGTACGCTGCCGCACTTCTTCAATACCCATTATGGTGCGGAAGCATACCTGAACGGGTCGATACTGCTGAATCGCAAGGATAAAGTCAGCCGCCGCGCCGTTATCGCCAAGGCGGAACGCCTGCTGAAAAACGGCACGGGCATTATCATCTTCCCGGAGGGCGCGTGGAACAAAAGTCCCAACCGGCTGATTCTGCCGCTATGGCACGGCGTTTTCCGCATTGCCCAAAGAACGGACGCCTGGATTATTCCCCTGGCGCATTTAGGCGTAGGCGACAATATTTATTCGGCACGGCTGGCGCCCATCGACCACCGCGATTACAGCACTGCGCAGGAGCAGCAAGCGTTAAGCGACCTGCGCGATAGTCTGGCCACCGGGCTTTGGCTGATGATGGAACGATATGCTGTCACTACCCGCACGGAGTTTTTGCAGGACTGCCGCACCATGGCAGAACGCGCTGCGGAAATCGTGCGGGCGCAGACATACACCAGCGGCTATTATTACGACCACATGGTAGACGCCGGGCCAAACGCAACGGATTTACGCCTGAAAAGCGACCCAAGACCTGCCGACGTCTGGAGAGCCGTAGCTGAACTTGACGTCACGCCCAGGAACGTTGGCGCAGTGCTTTATGCTCAACAGTTGTTGGAGGAAGATTATCAACGGCGCTATTAATTATGACATAAAAAAGGCAAGGTCATAGTTGACCCTGCCTTTTTCTTATGCAAATTCTCGGATGCGCACCCAACAACGCAGGCGCGCCATGGCCGCTTCTGGTTATTTATGCAGCGCTTTGTTCGCAAAAAATGCCTTGCTCTCCTTAGCGACAACACCAGACAGCGCCACCAGCGCCACCAGGTTAGGGAACGCCATTAAACCATTCAGCGCGTCCGCAAGATCCCAGACAACGTCCAACGCCAGGAACGGACCAACCAAAACCGCCAAAATCCACAGATAACGGTAAACCTTGACAACGCCCATGCTGCCGTTGGTCAGATATTCCACGCACCGCTCCGCATAATAATCCCAGCCCAAAATGGTGGTAAATGCGAAAAACGCCAGCGATAGAGTTACGCAAAGCTGACCGATGAACGGAGCGAAGCTCATGCCCTCGCTGAACGCCCAGGAAGTAACGGCCACGCCCTCAACGCCGGGCTGATGCCAAGCGCCGGTGATAACCACCGTTAAGCCAGTCATCGTACAAATAATGATGGTATCAATGAAAACGCCGGTCATCGAAACCAGACCCTGCCGCGCGCAGGATTTGGTGCTGGCCGCCGCCGCTGCAATCGGTGCAGAGCCTAAGCCTGCCTCATTGGAGAAAATACCGCGGGCAACGCCTTTCTGGATTGCTTCTTTCATCACCGCGCCGACAAAGCCGCCGACTGCCGCCGTACCGGTAAACGCTCCGCTGATAATAGCCGAAAGCGCCGCCGGAATAGCCGAAGCATGAGTAATCAGAATAACCAGACAGACCACGATATAGAAAACGGCCATAAACGGCACAATTTTTTCCGCCACCTTGGCAATACGCTTGATGCCGCCGAGGATAACCATTGCCACCAGCACCGCCGCAACAGCCGCCGTCAGCGTCGTCGCCCAGGTATAGCTGTGTTCGCCGATAGAAAAAGCAACAGCAGTCTTCTCCGGGTCACACAAACGCTCTACCGCGCCTGCAATACCGTTGATCTGGGTAACGGTACCAATGCCAAGCAAACCTGCGCTGGCGCCAAAGAAAGCAAACAGCTTGGCCAGCCAACGCCAGTTTTTGCCCATGCCACGTTCTATGTAATAGAATGGGCCGCCCAGCACATGGCCGTTTTCATCAATTGTGCGGTATTTGATGGCCAGCAGACCCTCGGCATATTTGGTGGCCATGCCAAAGAACGCGGCCAGCCACATCCAGAACAGTGCGCCAGGGCCGCCGGCGCAGATAGCCGTGGCCACACCGACGATATTACCAGTACCGATCGTCGCGGAAAGCGCCGTACAAAGCGCGCCAAAGCTGGTGATCTCGCCTTCGCCGTCTGACTCATTTTTGAACATGAACCGCAATGCCTTCGGCAGATGGATCACCTGCACTAAACCGGTGCGGATAGTCAGCAGGATACCAGTGCCGAGGATCAGCACCATCAGTGGAACGCCCCAAATCCAGCCGTCCACCATTTTGACAATTTCTGCAAATGTCATAATTACAACCCCTCTCGCTAATTCCCAATATGCGCCAAAAGCCGGAAACCAAACGGCGAAAGGCGCGGGTTAATGGTTAGATACTATCACAAACCGAAATCCATTACAAGGCTTTATGCTTATGTATACAGAATAATTCTCTCTTGCACGGACAAATGTTTCCTGTTCGTTGACGGCAAAATCGTCGCACTACCGCAAATTATACGGGTATGAGAACATTTCAAGCCAAATTATTGACACAGCGGGCGATTTGTGCCAGAATATATACGCATTTGCCCCAGCAGCCAGCGGCGGCGGGGCTGTTTCTATCGTATAATATTGAAAGAAAGTGGCATAAATGATTTCAGTCGTGATAAATATAGCGGCAGTACTGCTGGGAGGTGCGCTGGGCTTGCTTTTGGGGCGGCGCTTTCCGCAGAAGCTGGCCGACACCGTAATGCAGGGACTGGCGCTCTGCGTGATGTATATCGGTATCAGCGGCGCTCTGGAGGGTCGGAACACGCTGATTACAATTATCTCCCTGGCCGTGGGCGGCGCACTGGGCGAGCTGCTGGATATTGACGGCAAGCTGAACCGCTTGGGCGAAGCGCTGGAGGATAAATTCGGCGGCGGCAAAACATCTCTGGCCGAGGGGTTTGTCTCCGCCAGTATGCTGTTCTGCGTCGGCGCGATGGCAATAGTCGGCTCGCTGCAAAGCGGTCTGGCCGGCGACCATTCCATTATTATTGCCAAATCCGTTATCGACGGCATTGCCGCCATCATGCTGGCGTCGTCGCTGGGCGCAGGGGTATTGTTTGCTGCCGTGGCAGTGGGCATATATCAGGGAACCATTGTGCTGTTGGCCGAATGGG
>DVMH01000024.1 GCA_018715045.1 Candidatus Avidehalobacter gallistercoris | reverse complement strand
TCGCCGTGATTATGATCATGGCCGTGGTCATTGTCATGACCGTGCGATTCGCCGCAGCCGCAGCTGTCACCATGGTCATGGTCATGGCCGTGGTCGTGACCGTGCGATTTGCCGCAGCCGCAGCTGCCGCCATGGTCATGACTATGCTTTTTGTTGCTTTTTTGCATGATTACGTGTCCCCTTTCCTATCACCGCAAAAAGCAACAAAAAATCCCCGCTTTCCAACCATCGGAAAGCGGGGCTCGTCACAAAAAATAATCTTCAGCAGGATAATAGTATAAACCTGCCAAAAATAATTTAAGAATGGTCGCTTTCTGCGGAAGATACCAAACTAAACAACATACACAGCAGGTTTCCTGACTTACGGTTCATCGCTGGCCACGCCTTCTCGCTTGCGCAATGGCATATTGTGGTTCGCTCTCCGCTTACAGTTACCGGATAGCTCAGGATTCTCACCTGATTCCCTATTATCCCCAAAAAACGGGGCACTGTATATGGATATTAACTTTTTCGGCATCATTGTAACATAAACGCCAATATTTTGTCAACATTGAAAAAAACTTTTTGGCCGCCAGCTAAAAATCTGCGTTATATGCCAGCCAGCGTCCCTTGAAGTAATATATTGTCAGCGCCAGAGACGTGACCACCCAAGTGATCGGATAACTTAATATCACCATCATCATCGTGCAATGCGTGGGCACCGCTGCAAACACCCAGAGCAGCCGCAAACCGCACACGCCAAATACCGTTATCAGCGTCGGCACCAGAGCTTTGCCCGCACCGCGCACCGCACCGGCGAGGATCTCCACCAACACATAGGTTATATAACATGGTACCAGAAAGCGCATGATATCCAGTCCTATATCCAGCACAACCTGTTCGGTAATGAAAATACTCAAAAGCGGGCGCGCCAGCAGCAGCATAAACACGCTTAAAATCGCCGTAAATCCCATGCTGAGTTTAATGGAAAGACGGACGCCCTCTTTCAGCCGGTCAAACTTGCCCGCGCCATAATTTTGCGAAACGTAGGTGGTGACAGCCAACCCCATCGAATTCATAAACAACCAGAACAGCACGTCAATCTTGCTGTACGCCGACCAGGCAGCCACGGTATCGGTACCGAACGAGTTGATGACCGCCTGTATCAGAATATTGGAACAGCTATACGTCATGGATTGCAGCGCGGCAGGCACCCCCATCGCCAGAATATGCTGCAAAGATGCGCGGTTGATACGAAGCTCGCGCGGCGCCAGCTGATATGGCTCGCCTTTCGCCCGCAGCAGACAGGCGACGACCAGTACGGCAGAAAGCAGCTGCGATATCACTGTGGCCAGCGCCGCCCCCAGCACCCGCATATCCAGCCCCACTACCAGCAACAGATCCAGCACAATGTTGCAGACAGACGCCGCGATCAGAAAATAGAGCGGCTTTTTGGTGTCGCCGACAGCGCGCAGCACGCCTGTTCCCATGTTATACACCACATTGGGTATCATACCAAGAAAATAAACCTGAAGATACAGAGTTGCGTCGGCAATGGTGTCCGGCGTGGTATCCATCAGGCGGAGCAGCCATGGCGCTGCGGCATAACCCAACAAGGTAAACACCGCCCCGATGATCAGGCTAAGAAGCATGGCGGTGTGAACTTCCGTCCGCACAAAATCGTCACGTTTGGCGCCAAAATAGCGCGCGATGATGACCACAGCGCCACTGGCAACTCCTGCAAAAATACCCACTGTCAGGCTGATAATGGTGGCGGTACAACCCACGGCAGCCAGCGCCTGTTTGCCCACGAAGCGCCCCACCACCATAGTGTCAACCGTGTTATAAAGCTGCTGAAACAGCGTACCAAACCAAAGCGGAAAAAACAGCGCCAGCAACCGCTGCCAAATAACGCCATTCGTTGCGTCTACGGTGCTTTCCGGCATTCGCATTGAACACTACACTCCATCTTATAAAATAAAACCGCCCCGGTTAAAGAGGCGGCCACAGAATCTTTAAGTAAATAGGGCTATTTAATTTCCCCGTGCTTCTCGGTGAACTTCTCGATGATATGGTTCTGCCCGTCAACCAGAACCACAGTAGGCTTGAAGACCTTGGCTTCTTCCGCCGTCATCGTAGCGTAGGCCATAATAATGGCAATATCGCCGGGCTGCACCATTCGCGCCGCCGAACCGTTGAGACAAATCACTCCGGAGCCGGCAGGGCCCGGAATGGCATAAGTCACCAGACGCGCGCCATTGTTGTTATCCACCACGTGCACCTGCTCGTTGGGGAGAATTCCAGACGCCGCCATCAGGTCGGAATCTATTGTGATACTGCCCACGTAGTTCAAATCGGCCTGCGTAACCGTTACTCTGTGCAGTTTCGCTTTCAGCATCGTAAGCTGCATTTATTATCCCTCCGCGCTTATGCTTTTTACGCACCAAAAACCCGGCTAAATAGGCCGGAAATCAATAATATCAACAATAGTATACACTATTTACGCAAAATTGCAAGTGTTTACGAAAATTTATTTCTGCCGCCGCTTAACGAAGCACAGTAACTTGCAGCCCCGCCAGCACATTCATCGCCTGCTCATGCAGATTTGAATCAAAAGAAGCGGTAGCATGGCTGTCCACAATAATTTCCGCCTCCGGCTGCGCTGTTTTAGCCAGCACAGCGTTAGTCAGCACGCATATGTTGCTGACCAGCCCGCAAAGCTCGATTTGGCCATAGCGATGTTCGCACAAATACGAAAGCAGCCCAAGTGAGCCAAAACCCGGCTTCTCAAACGCGCGGCAGTCCTCCACAACCTGGCCGGTTTTACCGTAGACCCGCCAGCCTTCGCTGTTCCTCAGGCAATGCGGCGTGGGCAGGTTCGTGCCCTCCTGCGTCATCAGATAATCAGAGCCATGCGTATCCAGCGTCACCACCACGTCGTTGCCCGCTTTCTGATATGCCTTCACCTTGGCGGCGATGATCTTATCCAGCTTTTCAGCTCCGGCAAAACCCAGAGAGCCATCCACAAAATCTTTCTGATAGTCAACCACTATCAGCAGTTTCTTCATATTAAACAAACTATACCTCCTCGCCCAACAGGATATTGTCAATCAGCCGCGTAGTCTTGAACCGCACTGCCAACGCCAGCATAACCTGCTGTTCCGGACGCGCCACCGGCTGCATGGTCAGAGCGTCTACAATTTCAATATACTCGATATCTGCCAAAGGAGCCGTTTCGATATGCGCCCGCACGGCCGCCTTGATGACTTCCGCGTCACGTTCACCGCCGTCGTAAAGACGCTTGGCCACCGCCAGACTTTGACTCAACACCAGCGCCTGCCTGCGGCATTCTTCGTCCAGATAGACATTACGCGAGCTTTTGGCCAGGCCGTCTGCCTCACGCACGATTGGCACGCCGTTGATTTTCACCGGCATATTAAAATCCTTGGCAAGCTTCTTCAGCACCGCCAGCTGTTGACCGTCTTTCTGGCCGAAATACGCGTTGGCAGGCTGCACCAGATTGAACAGCTTGGTAATCACCACGCACACGCCTTGAAAATGCCCCGGCCGGCTTTGACCGCAAAGAGTTTCCGTCACGCCGGTCAAATTGATGGAGGCGGCAAACCCCTTCGGGTACATATCACGCGCTTCCGGCGCAAACACATAATCCACCCCCACCGATTCGGCTTTGGCGATATCGCCCGCAAGATCGCGGGGATAAACGTCCAGATCCTCGTTCGCGCCAAACTGGATTGGGTTGACGAATACGCTCATCACCGTCAGATCATTGTTCGCAACAGCCTCTTTGGCCAGCGTCAGATGCCCCTCGTGCAGATATCCCATAGTAGGCACCAAGCCGACCTTCTTCCCCTCGGCACGCCAAAGACGACCAAGTTCCTGCATTTCAGCAACAGTTTTTACCAACTTCATAAGCCTTTCCCCCTAATTATCCGATAAAACTTCGGCATATAAAACGACGCCCGCCTTTTCCTGCTCCGGCAGACGGGCATAACAAGCAGCCGCCGTATCTCCTCCCGGCAGCACCAGCCCAGGAGCGATATCCAGCAACGGCGCCAAAACAAAAGCCCTCTTCTTCATCTCTCTATGAGGAATTGTAAGCCTTTCAGAGCCAAAAGTCAATTCATCATAGAGCAAAATATCAATATCCAACACCCGCGGACCCCAAAAAACAGAGGGGGTGCGTCCGGCCTCGCGCTCCAGCTCTTTCACTGTGTCCAAAAGAGCCAACGGCTTTAGTTTTGTCTCGCCCAAAAGCACCTGATTCAAAAAATCCGGCTGCTTAACGCCGCCCCATGGCGCAGTTTGATAAAGCGGCGAGGCAGCCAGCACCTTAACGCCTTTTTCCGGCAAACTATGCCGCGCCAAACGCAAATTAGCCGCACGGTTGCCCAGATTGCTGCCCAGCCCCAGATAAACACGATGCAAAGCCGGCTCAGAGACCATAATCAGCAGACTCCCGTTCAATTTCCAGCACGGCCGGAAGATTCACTCCCTCGGCCAGCGGCGCGGCCGACTTCTCCAGCCGTACCCGTACCCGTTGCACCTGCTCGTCCGCCAGCACCGCCTTGGCAATATCGGACGCCAGGCTCTCCAGCAGATTGTGATGAGCCCCCAGCATGATCTGCTCAATCCGCGCGTAGATATCGGCATAATTCACGGTATCGGATATTTCATCACTCTCCGCCGCAAAAAATGTGTCCAGCCATAGTGTCACGCCAACTTTAAATTCCTGCGGCGTGCTTTTCTCCTGCGGGAGCAGACCGTGCCTTGTAGTAAACGGCAGCTCCGGCAGCATTATTTTATCCAAATGCTCTATTTCACTATACATAATTCTCTCCTTAATACTACTTCAGCTTAATACTGCTTCAACGCCCGGCAGACCGCAAGCACATCGCGCGTTGCCGCCACATTATGTACCCGCACCAGCGCCGCGCCTGATAAAGCCGCCGCCGCCATAGTAGCCGCCGTGGCAAACTCACGTTCATGTACATCGCGCCCGGTTAACAGCCCCAGCGTAGATTTGCGGCTGGTCGCAGAAAGCAACGGCTGCCCCAGCACTGAAAGCCCCGCCAGCTTAGCCAAAAGCTGAATATTCTGCTCCGGCGTTTTGCCAAAGCCAAAGCCGATATCATAAATCAGCTGGGTTTCCGGCAAGCCCGCCGCCGCCGCAATCGCCCGGCTGCGCCGGAAGAACGCCGCTGCGTCGCTAAGAATATCACTGCGGCAGGCTGCATCGTCAGCCAAAAGTTGACGTTCACCGTCTACGATTCTCTCCCGGTTGTGCATAACGATAACCGGGCAGTTATACTCCGCAGCAAGCTGCGCCATTTCATGCTGCTGGTCGCCAGGATATTGCAGCCCCCAAATATCGTTGATTATCTGCGCTCCGGCTGCAAGCGCCGCCCGAGCCACCCGTGGTTTATATGTATCCACCGAAACGATCGCGTCCGTCTCCACCCGCAGCTGCTCGATAACCGGAATTATACGGGTGATTTCCTCAGCCTCGCTGATCTGCTGATGCCCGGGGCGGGTAGATTCACCGCCCACGTCAATGATCAGCGCGCCATCCGCCAGCATTTGCTTGGCATGGCTGACGGCCTGTGCCGTATTCACATAGCTGCCGCCGTCGGAAAATGAATCAGGGGTCACGTTCAAAATACCCATAATTGCCGTATCCGTGCCCAAAAAGAGCATATCTCCGCCGGGCAACGGCATTTGCCAGCTGGCTCTGGCAATACCAGCCAGCGCCCGATCAATTTCTTCCGCCAGCTGCGGCAGGCCGAATTGCTGGCGCTTTAGCCCCGCCATAATCAGCCGATACTGCCGGGATGTCGCCATCATAACAGCTGCCGCGTATTCCGGCTCACCCAAAATCGTCTGCGGATTAACGGCACATTCCGCGCCCTTGCTCAAACATTCCTGCTTCAGGATATTGGCCGCCGGTGCGGATAAACGCTCCACCCGCAGCGCATAAAAATCACCCTTGGCTGCCATCAGCCGAGCCGCGTATTCGCCCACGCCAATACTGGTCAGTTCCTGTGCGAGAAGCGGCATAGACGTTCCGCCCTTATCCGCCAACCAGACAAGGTTAAAATCGTCTGTATTATATGTTTTTACCATAATGCCCTCCGTTAATATAACAGACTGTTATTCATTTTATCTTGCGGCCAGTGGCATTTGGCGCGGCTGGAGCAGAGGAAGCAGGGGCGAGACAGCTTATCCGCCCGGTACAACACCGCGGAGAGCCCCTCGCCGCCGCCCCTGCTGTGCAGACGAATCGCTTTGACGATCTCCGCCGTCACCTGCGGGTGATATCCAACCTCCAGCAGCAGAGGTTCAGCCAGCTTCGCCCCCGCCTCGGCATGATCGAGACCGCCTTCAGCATATTGCTGCCAACGCCCCACGTCATGCAACAGCGCCGCGGCATACACGATATCCTTGGCGACAGGATTGCCGCCAGCGTCCAGCCAAAGAGCATAGGCGATACGCGCCACATCCAGCGCATGTTCCAGACCATGACGGCAAAAATCACGCCCACGCTCTGCCTCGTTAATAGCGATTATCCATGTTTGATATGTTGGGTGCTGCAAAATAGCGTTCACCCGGTGCATGGCTTTCTCCAACGAAAAGTTTTCCTTCATCATAACCTCTCCAAAAGTAACCTCTCCAAAATGCGAAAAAAGGTAAAGAATCTAGACCCTTTACCTTTTCGCTTTACATATTACACAGCCGGTTGCGGCTCGTCGCCGGCAGGTTCAAGCACACCCAGCGAACCGTGCGTCATCAGCTGATAGAACTCCTCGGCGTTGATGGTTTCCCGCTCCATCAGAGTCTTGGCTACCAAATGCAGTTTATCTATATGGTCAGTCAGAATCTGCTTGCAGCGAGTGTAGCAATCGTCCATCCAGCGCTTGGCCTCCTGGTCGATCTGATAGGCAACTTCCTCGCTGTAATTACGCTCAGTGCCAAGGCTTCTGCCCAGGAAAAGCTGGCTGTGATCAGTCTCAAACGTCAGCGAGCCCAACTTTTCCGACATACCATAGCGAGTTATCATCTGGCGGATAATCGCCGTGGCACGCTCCAGATCATTGCTCGCCCCGGTACTGATATCACCGAGAATAATTTCCTCCGAAACTCGACCTCCCAGCATCACGATGACCTGCTCCATCATATACGTTTTGGTGTGGAAGTTGACGTCCTCCTGAGGCAGCATCAGCGTGTAGCCGCCCGCCATGCCGCGGGGAATAATACTCACCTTATGCACAGGATCAGTACTCTCGAGATAATAGCAGCTAACGGCGTGGCCTGCCTCGTGATAGGAAACCAGCTTTTTGTCGCGGTCAGTGACAATGTGAGATTTTTTCTCCGGCCCGGCAATCACGCGCTCAACGGCTTCTTCCATCTCAGCCATATCAATTTTCAGCTTATTGTGACGAGCCGCCAGCAACGCCGCTTCGTTCAGCAGGTTGGCCAAATCTGCACCAGTGAAGCCTGGCGTGCGTTTGGCGATAACTTTCAAATCAATATTCTCGCCCAGCGCCTTGCTCTGCGCATGTACCCGTAAAATAGCCTCGCGCCCCTGTAAATCAGGCGGGCTTACGGCAACCTGACGGTCAAACCGGCCAGGCCGAAGCAGCGCCGGATCAAGAATATCCGGACGGTTGGTGCCTGCGATCACAATAATGCCCTCATTGGGCGAAAAACCGTCCATTTCCACAAGCAGCTGGTTCAGCGTCTG
>DVMH01000023.1 GCA_018715045.1 Candidatus Avidehalobacter gallistercoris | reverse complement strand
GGCAAAGTTGGCGCCGCGGCTATGGAGAGCATCGCTCGTCAGCCTGAGGCTGCGGGTGACATTCGTACGGCTATGATTCTGGCAATGGCTTTGTTGGAAGCATTGACCATTTATGGTTTGCTGATTGCATTTATGATCATCGGCAAAATCTGATGACAGCCGTTATGACCCCGGAATGCTTTCGGAGGGCGGTTATACCGCTCTCCGGGTGGGGTCTAATCACGAGAGGAGGATGTTCCCCAGATGGATTTTAATGTATATGAATTTGGCTTCGCCATGATTAATTTTATAGTTCTCATGGCTGTATTATATAAATTCGGTTGGAAACCGGTCATCGGTATGATTGATAGCCGTCAGGCCATGATCGATGAAAGCCTGGAAAAGGCTGAGGCCGCACGCAAAGAAGCCGAGCAGATGAATGCCAAGCTGGCGGAGGAAATTGCCGACGCACGACGTGAAGCCAAGGCTATCATCGACGAGGCGCAGCAGAGCGCCGAAGCTGTTAAGGAGGATATTCTGGCTCAAGCCAGAGAGTCCGCTGACAGTATGCTGGCGCGGGCACAGTCGGAGATTGCCCGGGAAAAGGCCGAAGCTATCGCCAGTATTAAGGGCGAAGTGGCGGAAATGGTGGTCGGCGTGGCTGGCCGTCTGCTTTCCGAAAATATGTCCGATCAGCAGCATATGGCGTTGGTGGACAAATATATTGCAGAGGTGGCGGCGCAAAATGATTAAAGGCGGTTTGACGCAGCGCTATGCCAAAGCGCTTTATGAGCTGGCGCTGGAAAAGCAGCAAGTCCAAGAGTTTGGCGATCAGCTTCACCGCTTTGTGGATGAGCTGGAGCATAACGCTGAGTTTAACGGCTTGTTTTGCGGCAAATTGGTTCCCGCCTCGGCCAAAAAACAGGTGGTTGAACAAATTTTCAGCGATTTCGCTGAGGACGTAAAAGGTTTTATTTTTATCGCGCTGGACAAGAACCGCGAAACTTCGATTCCGCAGGTTGTGGACTGCTATGATGATTTGTGCGACGCAGCGGCCGGAATCCGGCAGATACTGGTGCATACGGCAGTTCCTTTAGAGCGGGTCGAAGCTGAACGCTTGCAGAAAAGCTTTGAGCAGAAGCTGGGCGGAACGATACGTCTTAAAACGTCGATTGATAAAAGCATGATCGGCGGGATTAAGGTGCAGGTGGACGACACCGTTTACGATGCCAGCCTGCTGCACCAGCTTAATGCGCTGAAGCAAACGCTGTCGGTGGAATAACCCCCACGCGCGCGGCGTTTCAATAATTTTTTAGAACAATAGAGGGGTGAATATTTTGAGCATCAGACCAGAAGAGATCAGCTCCATTCTGAAACAACAGATTGCGAACTATAATGCTGATATCGATGTGGCTCAGGTGGGTACTGTTATCACCGTAGGCGACGGCATTTGCCGTATCTACGGCCTGAATAACGCAATGGCCGGCGAGCTGCTGGAATTCGAGAACGGCGTCATGGGTCTGGCAATGAACCTGGAGGAAGACAACATTGGTTGTGTAATTCTGGGTCGCTTTACTGATATTCATGAGGGCGATACCGTTAAACGTACCGGCCGTATCATGGAGGTTCCGGTGGGCGACGCCTTGATTGGCCGTGTTGTTGACCCTTTGGGCAATCCTCTGGACGGCAAGGGGCCAATCGAGACCACCAAGTTCCGCCCAGTGGAGAACAAAGCGCCCGGCGTTATCTCGCGTAAGCATGTATCCGAGCCGATGCAGACCGGTCTTAAGTCTATCGACTCGATGGTGCCGATTGGCCGCGGCCAGCGTGAGCTGATTATCGGCGACCGTCAGACTGGTAAAACTGCTGTGGCAATTGACACCATTCTGAACCAAAAAGGTCAGAACATGATTTGTATTTACGTGGCTATTGGCCAGAAAGCTTCCACTGTGGCTTCTGTGGTGAAGAAGCTGGAAGAAGGAGGCGCCATGGAATACTCCATCGTGGTTTGTGCGGCGGCTTCCGAGCCTGCTCCGCTGCTGTACATCGCGCCTTATGCCGGCGCTGCCATGGGCGAGGAATTTATGTTCAACGGCAAACATGTACTTATTGTATATGATGATTTGTCAAAGCAGGCGCAGGCTTATCGCGAGCTCTCCCTGCTGCTGCGCCGTCCGCCGGGGCGTGAAGCTTATCCTGGCGATGTGTTCTATCTGCATTCCCGTCTGCTGGAACGCGCGGCTAAGCTGTCCGACGATTTGGGCGGCGGCTCGATGACGGCTCTGCCGATCATTGAAACACAGGCTGGCGATATCGGCGCTTACATTCCGACCAACGTAATTTCTATTACCGACGGTCAGATTTTCCTGGAGACTGACCTGTTCTTCAGCGGCTTCCGTCCGGCTATTAACGTTGGTCTTTCCGTATCCCGTGTAGGCGGCGATGCGCAGATCAAGGCGATGAAGCAGGTTGCTGGTACACTGCGCGGCGACTTGGCGCAGTACAGAGAGCTTGCTGCATTTTCGCAGTTTGGCTCTGATATGGATAAGGCCACTCGCGATACGCTGGATCACGGCGCCCGCATGATGGAGCTTTTGAAGCAGGATCAATATTCTCCGCTGAAAGTGGAGGAAGAAGTCGCGGTGCTGTATGTCGGCGTTCACGGTATGCTGAAAGATATTGAGATCGCAGACGTTACCCGCTTCGGCAATGGTTTTGTGGAATACCTGCGCACCCAGCGTCAGGATGTGCTGAACGATATTGCCACCAAGAAGAAGCTCGACGACGAGAGCGAGCAGCTGATTACCAGTGCGCTTGAAGAATACAAAAAGATTTTTGTCTAAGAGCGGCTGTTTGATTACAGCGAAAAGGTGGTGAGATTGCTTTGGCTAATATGCGTGATATCAGACGCCGTATTAAGAGCGTAACCAATACCAAGAAGATCACCGGCGCCATGAAAATGGTTTCGGCGGCCAAGCTCCGCAAAACGCAGGGTACTTTGGTGGCTGTCCGCCCTTATTCGGATAAGATCCAGGAGGTTATGGATCATCTGCTTTCCGGCGGCGAAGAATATGACACACCGTTTTTGACTCCGCGCAAGGAAGTCAGAAACATTCTCTACATTGTGATTGCCGGTGACCGCGGTCTCTGTGGCGGTTACAACATCAACCTGCTGCGGTTTGCCGAGGCGCAGATGAAAGCAACGCCCGAGGAGCAGCGCGCCATGATGTTATTGATTGGCAACAAGGCGCGTGAGCATTTCCGCACTCGTCCGCAGTATGAGATTATGGACGTTTTCTCTAACATCGGCGATACTCCTAACGTCAGCCAAGGTAAGGCGCTTAGTGATTACGTTATCAAGAAATATCTTGATGGCGAGGTTGACGAGGTTCACGTGGTTTACTCCAAATTCCAGTCGGTGCTGACGCAGATTCCCTCGGTGGCGCAGGTTCTGCCCATTCAGGTGGCGGAAGGCTCAGCAGAGGCGGAAGAAAGCGGGCACACGGAAACCGATTATATTTTTGAACCGGGCGGAAAAGAGCTTTTGGACGTTATTTTGCCTAAATATGTCGATTCCTCAATTTACCGTCTGCTTCTGGAGTCCAAGGCCGGCGAGCACGGCGCCCGCATGACGGCAATGGATTCGGCGACCGACAACGCCTCCGATTTGATCGATAAACTGACGCTGGCACTGAACCGTGCGCGTCAGGCTCAAATTACCACGGAGATTACCGAAATCGTTGGCGGCGCTGCTGCTTTGGAATAAGCGGCATAGTATTGCAAATCTAACCCTGTTATTGAGGAGGTAGAAATAATGGCAGAGGGAAAAATCATAGAAATTATCGGCGCTATCGTCGATATCGAGTTCCCCCCGGATAATTTGCCTGCGATTTACAACGCCATCAAGATCGACGATGCGGATATCCATCTGACGCTTGAGGTTATGCAGCATTTGGGCAACGACGCGGTTCGCTGCGTGGCTTTGTCCTCCACCGATGGCCTGCGCCGCGGTATGACTGCTGTGGATACCGGCGCGCCTGTTAGCGTTCCGGTGGGCAAAGAGACGTTGGGCCGTATGTTCAACGTTATTGGCGAGCCGATCGACGGCAAGCCGCAGTGCGATTACAAGGAAACTTCTCCCATTCATAAGGAGGCTCCGCCGTTCTCGGAATTGAGCCCCTCCACGGAGATTTTGGAAACCGGCATTAAAGTCGTAGACTTTCTTGTTCCTTACACCAAGGGCGGCAAGATCGGTTTGTTCGGCGGCGCCGGTGTTGGTAAAACGGTACTTATTCAGGAACTGATCAACAACATTGCGCAGGAGCACGGCGGTTATTCCGTGTTCGCGGGCGTGGGCGAACGTTCCCGTGAGGGCAATGACCTTTACGGTGAGATGAGCGAATCCGGCGTTATTAACAAGACGGCGCTGGTTTTTGGTCAGATGAACGAACCCCCGGGGGCGCGTCTCCGCGTGGCATTGACCGGTTTGACGATTGCGGAACATTTCCGTGATCAGGATCATCAGGACGTGCTGCTGTTCATTGATAACATTTTCCG
>DVMH01000022.1 GCA_018715045.1 Candidatus Avidehalobacter gallistercoris | reverse complement strand
CGTTAAAATCGCTGCCCTGCTCGGCCAAACCAATCGCACCAGCCTGACACATACCCACGCCGTGCCCATAGCCCTGCACTGTGAACCAATAACCCTCAGCCGTAGCCAGCCAGTTAAAATCAGTGGATCTTAAGCCCAAAAGACTCCTGAACTCGCTGCCCCGCCAGCTTTTGGCGCCGCAGGACAATCGCTGCACCCGTCCACTGGCGCTGGTAGTCCGCACAGTTAAAAGTGCAAGCTCCTCTTCAGTTACGCCCAGCTTGGCCGCCAGCTCTGCTTTCGGCCAAAAGCTGGCGCTTATATTGCCTGCCGCCCCGCCATCCCAGAAGCAAGGCACTGCTGCCGTCTGCACGCTGCCGCCCCAGCAGTCCGCAGCGTTTTCCGTCATACCGCCGCAGACCGCATGGAAATATGCCGCCTGCACCTCGCCGTCGGAAAGCAGCATTAAATCAGCCGTTGCAGCCACCGCCGCTTTTAATTTTTCTTCATATTTGGCAAAATGCCTGCCCCAACGCTTACGTCGCTCCTCCTCCGATAAATAGGCCAGGCAATGAGCGCTGTCGTCGCATACCTCGCCCGCGCTCAAATTCCGTGCATAGACATAACTTCTGGCCGCCACTGCCTGCGCCTGCAATGCAGCCTCAGGCGCTTCAGCCGACATTTCTCCCGCCAGAAAGCCAACCAAAGCATCCTCCAACGGGATTTGCTCCGCTGCGCCGTCCGCCGTATGGCGCAGGATAATCAACCGCGCTGTTTTTTCGGGCATTTCCGCCGCCGTCTGTTTAACTGCTGCCTTGCCATGAAAATAAAACGCCGCCAACACAGCCGCCAAAAGAAGCAAAAAACACGCTGCAATCCACCTTTTAGGCCGCCTTACCACAAGATCGCCTCCCAAAAAAAACTACCATATAAATATATCGGCCAAGCTGCCTTTTTATGCCAAAACAAACTTTAGCGGAAAAGCTTGTGCAGAAGAACAAAATGTGGTAAAATAACATAGTATTTTTTGACAAAATTTTTGTCACGCAATTTATAAGTATAGTTATGCTGTACGAGCCATGCTAACATACGGCGGGGAACGTACGGAACCGAGAAAGGAAGCTATTTTATGAAAACTATTGTGAACCTGCTGGCAAGGCCGAACCAATGGCTGGCAGCCGCGCTGCTGACCCTGTTGTTGTTTACACTGCCTGCGATAACTCTGGCTGCACCCACCGACGAGGCTGATATAAACAGCACACAGACCGCCGTCGAACAGGGTAACGAAACATCGCACGATGCATCTGACGCCGATACAAAGGACGAAACCAAGGCTGACGATCACCCGAGCGATCCTATTCAGGTGAATAACAGCGTGAAGCTGACCCTGAACAGCAAGCAGGCGACTTTTTTAGGCTCGCAAATGGAAATCGACGTGGCGCCGTTTGCCACCAACAACACCACAATGTTGCCGCTGCGTTTCATTGCGCAGGACATTTTAAAAGCTGATGTTGACTGGAACAACAGCACAAACATCGTCAAGGTGACCAGGAATGGCGCGGGCATCACGATTGCGCTGGATTCCGGCAAGGTTTATTCTGATGGACAGCCGTATAATATGAGCGTCGCGCCGATGGTAAAAGATAACCGCACGCTGGTGCCGTTGCGTCTGATCTCCGAGCTGATGTATTGCAAGGTGGATTACAACAAGGCTGACCAGAGTATCACCGTCACTTTGCCGGAAACACTGAATGTCGAACCGCCGGTGGCCGACATTGAATATCTCCCCGCCACTGCCGGCCAAACGGTGGAATACAAGGATAAAAGCGTTGACCCTGGCGGCTATGAGATAACCGAGCGTGAATGGGAGCTTATTGACGCCGAAGGCAACACTAAATCCGCCACCAGCCTGTACTGGCTGTTCTATCAGAAACAGGGCGGCGATTATACCATTAATTACCGCGTCAAAAATGTCTACGGCGTATGGAGCGAGCCGGTTTCCACCACCTATCATCTGGAGGTAAACGAAAAGCCGGAGATCACTCGCTTTGAATCCGACCAGACCAATGTAGATATCGGCGAGACCGTCAAAATTGAATATGACCTGAAGAACGAAGACTGGGAGGAAATAACCGCCGTCAACTTCAACTATTCCTGGATCGATCAGGACGGCAACACCATCACCAAGCGCGGTCTCCCCGCCGCATTCTTTGCCAGCGGCAAACACACCGTCACCCTGTCTGTGCAGGACGCTTTCGGCCAGTGGAGCGACGAGGCCGAACTGGAATTTGAAGTGAGCGATAATGTGCAGGCGACCGAGGCAGAATATCGCTTCACCAACCTGAACCCCGGAGAGATTTATCTTAATATTGACAAAACTAATCTGAACGGCCTGCTGGCTGCTAATGCCGAGAAAGTGACCACCCAGCCCGTCACACTGTTGGACAGTAACAGCCCTGAAAAGGTGAACACCCCCGGCTTGCTCTATAAGGACGCTGTTTCTGGCAGCGCCACCTTGCATTATCACCATCTGAACAACGGCCAAAGCCCTTTGAATATCTATCTTATCGCCCACAATGAAACGGATCAGCCGGTCACTTTTACTCTGGGCAAATCGGGCTATGCCGGCCCCTCGTTGGATCCGATGCAAGTAGGCTATATAGAGACGCAAAATTATCTGAAATCGGCCTATAACGGTACGAAAATTACACTCAAGCCGGGCGAAATGTATCTGCTGAACTCCGCACAGACCGCTTCTATTAGCCCTAACTCTCTGCAATCCGCGCTGATGGATATTGAGGTAGAGGGCAAGCTGACCGTGGCTGTAGCTGCCATGTCCTCCGGCATGGATTATAAAACGTATACCACGCTTCCCGTCTTGCCCTCTGTGGAGCCGCAGACGCGCGGCACCTATGCCAACGCCGCCTACGATATTTATATCAACCTGGACGGCTCGGACGCACAGAAAATCATGCTGGGCTATCCTGACTCTTTCAGCGGCAAGCTGGATGATTACCTGATCAGTGGTACCGACGCGCTGACTGGAGCCGAAACCTATAACAAGGGGAACTATGGCGTTATCCAGCGGCTGCACATTAAAGCAGCTGAGCGCACCGGCATTTTAGTAAACCCGCGCGGCGCTATCTTCCGTGGCGCTATTCTCTGGAATGACCAGCTTTGTCTGCTTTCCGCTACCGGTCAGATCAAGACGACACAGGAAAGCGTTGTCGCCGGGGTGATCGAGGCGGGCGAGGAAATTGTCATCACCTATATCACGCCGGATGGCTCGGATTCACCCGTGCTGTTTGTGGCGATACCGGAAGACCAGTGGAGCGAGTATTAAAAATTCTGATTAAGCCAAAACAAACCATGTCATTAAGTTCAGGGTTTGAGCAAACACGAAAAGCACCCACCTTACTTCAAACGAGGTGGGTGCTTTTTGCGCTTTATGACAACATATTACGATTTTGCGTTTTGTTCATTTATAGTTGTCTGAACATCTTGATACATATTATTAGCTGATAATTCGCCCCCATTGGTAAATGCCTTGCCAGCCTCTTGATCACCTTGCAGATAATACATAAACCAAGCAGTCATATAGCCGTCAAATTGCTTGTAGGAATTCCCATGGTCTGTATTTTTTTCCTTGCCATAACCTTATCTATCGCATCTGACAGAGAAGTATAATTTTCCTGCAAAGACCACAGCGGGCAAATCCCTTGCACTACATTGCTTTCCTCATCGTTGACCTGATCTTTCGTCATTGCAGTACCTGCATCCCAATAACCAGTTCCCGATGTCAGAAATGTGGGTATCGTTATCTCAGTCAAATTATATTCCCACTGGTCAGCCATCACGCCAGTATGATAGGATGATGTCGCGCTTGCCGCATAAAGAGCCTTGATCATAAAACCATGTTCTTGATTTGTCACCATGTTAAATGCGGCGACGCCACCTTGAGAATGCCCTCCAATACCAATGTTGTCCAAGTCGATTTTATGGTAGAAGATACCGTCTGGATCCTCATTTACCTGTATCAAAAATTGAAGTGTGGACTCTGCTGAAGCGCCGGATCTGGTGTTTTTGTCATCATTCCCGATGGCAATAAATCCCCAGGACGCCAGATGTTCCATAAACGGTTTGTATGTAGCCGAAGTACTTCCAGTTCCATTTGCAAAAATCACAACGGGGTACTTTTCCCCCATATTCTCCAGTTCGCGGGGATACCACATCGCATATTTACCAATAACATCATCATAAGCGTTAAATTCCATATAGGACACATTTTTGTCACCAAACGCCGTATATTTCATTTCAATTTCACCGGCAGTTTGCGTGTAATTGTAGTAGTTTGCCTCCCTGTGTTCTGCAATCTTAATAAAAGCAAACATAACAAGCATAATCAGAGCAACGATAATTAAAATGATTTTCAGCAATAATTTCACAACCTTCTTCATGCACTCCTTCTCAGATACTGATTTATAATAAAAATCACAAACATTTTTCTACTTACTCAAATATCCATTGCAGCGCCAATACAATTTGCCTCAAAGCCCGCCCACCTTTCTGCTGCCTAAATTTAATTATCCAGGTTTTCGATAAATTGTTGGTATTTTTTACCTATCTATTATACATCATCAGAACAGCCAAAAGTGACATAAATTTTTTAAATGTTTACAAAAAAACGCATATCACAGGATTAAACCTGCAATTTTCCATTTTTAACTATCACATTTTGATTATCAAAAATACTGAATGAGAACACCGTTAATTGCGGCGTTCATTTATTTATACGCACAAAAATGCCACAAAAGATTTACAAACCAACGGTTAGCTTAATTAATACGCATAAAGACACCCATTGTTAAGAGACAAACGGCGTATATCCCCCAACAGAAGTAAAAAATAGGGGCTTAGTTTAATGACAGTGGTCAACTAAGCCCCTATTTTTTGTCTTTATGTGCTTTTAAAACTGCTGTCCGGCCAGCCGTTTATAGCTTTCATAACGTTCTTTTGCATCTTTGGCCGTCTTGGCGAACAATGCCTCGGCGTTTTCCGGCGAGATTTTGAATAGACTGTCATAGCGCACCTCGCCCAGCAGGAACTCGCGCAAATCACCCGTCGGCTCCTTGCTGTCCAGAGTAAAGGGATTCTGTCCGGCGGCCGCCAGCTGCGGGTTATAGCGGTACAGGTGCCAATAACCGGCTTGTACGGCCTTTGCCTGCTCCTGCATGGCGTTGTTCATCCCCGCCTTAATGCCGTGGTTGATGCAGGTGCTGTACGCAATCACCAGCGATGGCCCCGGATAGGCTTCGGCCTCGCGCAGAGCTTTCAAAGTCTGGTTCATATCCGCACCCATCGCAATCTGCGCCACATACACATAGCCGTAACTCATCGCCATCATGCCCAAATCTTTCTTCTTCGTCTTTTTACCGGAGACGCTGAACTTGGCAATAGCCGCCGCGGGCGTGGCCTTGGAGCTTTGCCCGCCGGTGTTGGAATACACCTCGGTATCCATCACCAACACATTGATATTCTCACCGCTGGCCAGCACATGATCCAAGCCGCCGTAACCGATATCATACGCCCAGCCATCGCCGCCGAATATCCAAATGGATTTTTTGCTCAGATGGTCGCGCTGCGCGTAAATTTTCTGCAAGGCAGCATCACTGCTGGCTTCCAGCAACGGCAGCAACGTATTTACCGCTGTCTGGCAGGCCGCCGCGTCGTCTTTATGCTCCAGCCAGTCCTGCAATGCCGCTTTAACTTCGCTGTCCTGCACCTCGCACAAAGCCTGCTCCACGTCGCGCGTTAAATGATCGCGCTGCTGCTCCACGGAAAGAGTGATGCCCAGACCGTATTCCGCGTTATCCTCAAACAGACTGTTACCCCAAGCCGGTCCCTGCCCCTTTTGGTTTGTGGTATACGGCATGGAAGGCACGGATCCGCCCCAAATGGAAGAACAACCGGTGGCGTTGGCAATGATCATACGTTCACCGAACATCTGTGTCACCAGTTTAGCATAAGGAGTTTCACCGCAGCCTGCGCACGCACCGGAAAATTCCAAATACGGCTGGCGATACTGGACATTTTTCACGTTGTCCGCCGGAATCATATCGTCCTTGCTGGAAACTGTCGCCGCGTATTCCCAGTTGGCCACGTCGGCATTGTTCTCCGCGTCAAGCTCCACCATACGCAGAGCCTTTTCCCGCGCGGGGCAGACCTGTTCGCAAAGGCCGCAGCCCTGACAGTCCAACGGGCTCACCTGCACGCGGACTTCCATGCCCTCCAGCCCCTTGCCGATGGCCTTTTTGGTAATAAAGCTCTCCGGAGCAGCCGCCTTTTCCGCATCATTCAACAAAATCGGACGAATAGCCGCGTGCGGACAGACCATTGCACAGCGATTGCATTGGATACATTCCTCCGGCAGCCATTCCGGCACGAAAGGCGCCACGCCGCGCTTCTCATATTTGGCAGTGCCAGTAGGAAAAATACCGTCCTGCGTATCCAGAAAAGCGCTGACCGGCAGTTTATCGCCCTGCTGCGCATTGATTGGATCGAGAATTTTGACAGCAAAATCAGGCCGCGCCGCCTGTTTGGTTGTCGCCGCGTCAACTGTCTTGCGCCATTCCGGCGGCACAGTCACCTGATGCAGACCAGAAAGCCCCGCCGTCACCGCGCGCATATTCTTTTCCACCACGTCCTGACCTTTGCGGCCATAGGCGTGCTCGATGCTGGCATTAAGAGCCTTAACCGCCGTATCCATCGGGATAATACCGGCCAGCTTGAAAAATGCGCTCTGCATGATCATATTAGTACGTTTGCCAAGGCCGATCTCCTGCGCCAGTCCCAGCGCGTTAATGGTATAAAACCGAATATCGTTAGCCGCAATATAGCGTTTCATAGCGGCAGGCAGCTCATGATCCAGCTCATCATCGCTCCATTTGCAGTTCAGCAGGAAAATGCCGCCCGGTTTTAAGCCCTCCAGCAGATCATATGTATGCACATATGCCGCATTGGAGCAGGAGACGAAATCCGCCTGTCGGATAAGATAAGGCGCCTGGATTTTTTCCTTGCCGAAGCGCAGATGAGAGATGGTAAGGCCACCGGACTTTTTACTGTCATAAGAAAAATAAGCCTGAGCATTCATATCCGTCTCGT
Source organism: Candidatus Avidehalobacter gallistercoris (assembly GCA_018715045.1). GTDB lineage: Bacteria > Bacillota > Dehalobacteriia > UBA4068 > UBA4997 > Avidehalobacter > Avidehalobacter gallistercoris. Next base: position 104,330 of record DVMH01000022.1, on the reverse strand, counting down.
CGTTGATAATGCCCACGGCCTGCTTGTTCGCGCCCACCGTGCCGTCAGAACCAAGCCCCCAGAACTTGCACTGAATAGTACCCTCCGGCAGCATATCCGGCATATCCGGCTCCGGCTCCAATGAGGTATGATAAACATCGTCGTTAATGGCAAGCGTGAAGTCATTTTTTGGCTCATCCGAGGTCAGATTATTAAACACCGCCACAATATCTCCCGGCAGCGTGTCCTTAGAGCCCAAGCCAAAGCGTCCGCCCACAATGACCGGTTGCTGCTTACGTCCGTTGAAAGCGGCCACAACATCCTGATACAACGGCTGGCCGAGCGCGCCGGCAACCTTAACGCGGTCAAGCACAGCAATACGCTGCACAGTTTTGGGCATCACGGCAAACATATATTCCGGTTCAAACGGACGATACAGACGCACCTGCAAAAAACCGGCCTTTTTACCCTGTTCGCGCAGATAATCAACCGCCTGGCACGCCACCTCGCCGATCGAACCCATAGCAACGACGATATCAGTCGCCTCCGGGTCACCATAATAATCAAACGGATGATAAACGCGCCCGGTAATCTGGCTTATTTTGTCCATATATTCGGCCACAATGGCGGGTAAAGCCAAATGCCGGCCGCTGCCGGCCTCCTTGGATTGGAAGAAAATATCTGAGTTCTGCGCCGTACCTTTGACAGTGGGATGCTCCGGGTTCAGCGCCCGGCGGCGAAATTCCGCCAACGCCTCGGTGTCTAACAGCCCTGCCAGATCCTGATAGTCCAACAGCTCAATTTTCTGCTGCTCATGCGAGGTACGGAAACCATCAAAGAAATGGATAAACGGAAGGCTACCTTTGATAGCAGAAAGATGCGCCACCGCCGCCATATCCATCGCCTCCTGCACACTGCCCGAGCAAAGCATGGCAAAGCCCGTCTGGCTGCAGGCCAGCACATCGCTGTGGTCGCCAAAAATGGAAAGCGCGTGCCCCGCCAGCGCCCGTGCCGCCACGTGCATAACACCCGGCAGCTGTTCGCCTGCGATACGGTACATATTCGGGATCATCAGCAACAGCCCCTGCGAAGCAGTGAAAGTGGTGCCCAGACTGCCGCTGGCCAAAGCGCCGTGCAAAGCGCCTGCCGCACCGCCCTCCGACTGCATTTCGGAGATCAACACCGTCTGCCCGAAGATATTTTTCCGCCCGGCAGCCTGCCATTCGTCCACATATTCCGCCATGGTGGAAGAAGGTGTGATCGGATAGATCGTCGCCACGTCGGTAAAAGCATAGGCCACGTACGCCGCCGCCTGATTGCCGTCCATTGTTGCCTGAAGCATATTCTTTGCCATACTAAAAAACCGCCCTTCTTAAAATCAAAAATCTCAGCTGATCAGCTGCAATGCTGCCGCCAGCGCCGTACCGGGCAAACCCAGCCAGCCGCCGGCCAGCAGCGTCACCGCATTGACCGGCACAGCAAACCCCAGCGCCGGGGTCAGCCAATTCAGCAGCGCCAGTGATCCGTAACCCAGCAGAAAGTTGCAGGATACCGCGCCAAGGCTATTGCCAAGACCGCGCCCAGCCAACAAACTGAGCAGCAGATAAGCCGCCGCAACCGCCGCCGCATAAAATAACCAAATCGGCATATTGATCCCTCCTTTTCCGGACGAACGCCAGTGAGGCAACCCGTCCTATGGCAAATCTATGCCGGAGAAACTGCAATATACCGAACTTTTGCCGCCCATGCGGGCTCAGTCCTGCAAAGCAGCAACCCATAATTCGAGCTACATTATCATTGTGCCATAGAAAACGACAAAACACAATAGAAAGTTTATGTATTTTTGTTTATTCGAGGGAATCCGCTGTAAAAAAAGACGCCGCCGACGCCGCGCCCTTTCCGTTATTATTCTTTCAGCACGTTCGGATTAAATATTCAAACGTCCCTGCAACGCTCTACCTAATGTCACCTCGTCAGTATACTCCAAATCGCCGCCCACCGCTACTCCATACGCCAAACGGCTCACCTTAATACCCAGCGGTTTGATCTGCCGCGCCAGATAAAGCGCCGTGGCCTCGCCTTCTACGCCGGTGTTGGTTGCCATGATGACTTCCTGCACCTTCGAGCCTTGCAGCCGTTTCATCAGGCTGGCAATATTCAGCTCACTGGGACCAATACCCTCCATTGGCGAAAGCGCACCGTGCAGCACGTGATACCGTCCGTGGAACTGATTGGTGCGCTCAACCACAATACAGTCACCCGGCTGCTCCACCACACACAGCACCGTTTCATCGCGGCTATCGTCCAGACAGACGGGGCAGCAGTCATCGTCGGTCAGGTTGCCGCAGATACGGCAACGCTTCACTTTCGACCGTGCTTCACAGATAGCGCTGGCCAGCCCCAGTGCGTCGTCCGCACGGGTATTCAACAGATGCAGCGCCAGGCGCTGCGCCGTTTTCGGCCCCACGCCCGGCAGCTTGTTTAGATAACTTATCAGCTCCTCCACGGAGGGCGGATAAAAATACATCGCCATTTCAATACCTCAAATTCAAGCTAAAAGGGCAGCTTCATGCCGCCAGTTACCGCACCCATGCGATTGCCTGCAATCTCACCCGCCTTGGCCATCGCGTCGTTAATGGCGGCCAGGATCAGATCCTGAAGCATTTCCACGTCCTCAGGATCAACCACCTCCGGGTTGATCTCAATACCCAGAATATCATTGGCGCAATTGGCTTTCACCTTGACCATGCCGCCACCGGCAACCCCCTCAACAACCGTTTCTTTCAGTTCCTCCTGCGCCCGTGCCATATCGCTCTGCATCTTCTGCGCCTGACGCATTAAAGCCTGCATATCCATTCCTCTTGCCATTTTTCTGCCTCCTTTTTCCTTAATTATTATATTATTTATATATAGAGAGTTTTTAGCTAAAAATCATTAGTATTCAGTAAATTATTTTGCGGGTTCTCCGATAAAACTTTTCTGCTTCATGCTCCGCGCAAATTACGTGAAAAAGTATTATCCGAACTTGCCGGGAGCAGGCGATGAAAGACGGAAAAATTACTTTTCCTCTAACCTTGCCGCCTGTAGCAGCGCCAATTCCAGGGTCAACCTTGGCGTTAACGAAAAACGCAGCCTTTGATCGCCGTCCACCAGATCGCGCAGCATTTGCAGAGCCCGCTCTCGTGTCAGCACTGTCTTCTGTCCGGAAAGCCCGGCCAAGAGCTGCTCGCGCACAAACTCCAGAAGCTGTTGTAAAAACAGACGCATATCTCTCCCCTCGGCGGCCAAAAGCTCCACGCCTTTGACAATACGCAGACCATCATGACAGGCCACAGCCTCAGCCATCGCCAGCATAAAACGCTCGTCCACAATACCCAGCACATTGGCAATAGCAGGCATCGTCAGCCGTCCTTCCGTTGCCACCAAGCACTGGTCAAGCAGGCTAACCGCGTCGCGAAGCCCCCCCTCAGCCCGGCGAGCAATCAGCCGCACGGCCTGTTCATCAGCCTCACGCCCCTCCAGCGCCAGTAAATACTGCAAATGGTCGAATAGCTGTTCCTGCCCCACACGGTGAAAATCAAAGCGCTGGCAACGGGATAATATCGTCACCGGCACCTTGTGCGGCTCAGTGGTAGCAAGAATAAACATCACATATTCCGGCGGCTCCTCCAGCGTTTTCAGCAAAGCATTGAACGCTTCGATGGTCAGCATATGCACCTCGTCGATGATGTATACCTTGCGCTTTTCCTGCGCGGGCAGATACTTCACACCGTCTCGCAGATCCCGCATCTCGTTAATGCCGCGGTTGCTGGCCGCGTCGATCTCCAGCACGTCCATTGAAGTTCCTTTGGCTATCCTGCGACAGGCCGCACATTCACCACAGGGCTCGCCGTCCTGCGGGTTTTCGCAGTTCACCGCCCGGCTCATTATGAGAGCCGCAGACGTCTTTCCTGTACCCCGGGGACCGCAGAAAATATAGGCATGCGCCACTTTCTGCTGCTGCAAAGCGCGCAGCAACGTCTCAGCCACATGGTGTTGCCCCACCAGCTCAGATAACCTGGCCGGGCGGTATTTGCGGTATAGAGCAGTATATTCCATAGTTTATCACCTGTTAAAACGGCATGTTCTCATCGTCGCCGGGAAATTCTTCCACCATATCAGCAAAGCGGGTATATTGCTTGAAGAACAGCAGGTTATCCTGACCTGTCGGGCCATTACGATTCTTTGCCACAATGACCTCGACGATTTCGCCGCCCGCGCTGCTGCCGGTTTCCTCGTCCTCGCCAACGCTTTTCTTGTTGTTGATGAAAATGACCACGTCTGCGTCCTGCTCGATAGCGCCGGATTCACGCAAATGCGAAAGCAATGGCGCGCTGTCTCGCCCCTGCTCCGACATACGCGAAAGCTGGGATAACGCCAGCACCGGCACGTCCATTTCTTTGGCCAATGCTTTCAGAGAACGAGAGATCTCGGCGATCTCCAGCTGCCGGCTTTCCACACGAGTGGCGGAATTTACCAACTGCAAATAGTCCACCACAATCAGATCAAGCCCGTTTTCGGCCTTAATACGGCGGCATTTAGCGCGCATTTCCGGTATGGTAATGGACGAGGAATCATCCAGAAACAGCTTCTTGCTTTGAAATTTCTGCAACTCACCATGCAGCAGTTCGCGCTCGCTCTTGTTCAGCTGGCCGCTGCGCCATTTTCGCTGGTCAATGCGGGCAAAGCTGCAAAGCGTCCTCTGCGCCAGCTGACCCGCCGGCATTTCCAGACTAAACACCACGCAGGTTTTGTCTTGCACCAGCGCCGCCGTAGCCGCGATATTCACCGCCATTGAGGTTTTGCCGCAGCCAGGGCGCGCGGCCAGAATAATCAAATCGCCCTTTTGCAGGCCGGAAAGATACTTATCTAAATCGCGAAAAGTAGGAATGCCGGTAATACCGTCATGCGCCTTGATGTCATCCAGCTTGTTAAACTCCGCTGCCATCACTTCGGCTGCCAACTGCACGCCGCTGCCCAGCCGCTGTTCGCCCACCTTGTCAACCACGGCAGCCGCATCGCCCAAAAGCTCCAGAGCATCTTTGTGCCCCTGGTAGCCGTCATCAACGATTTTCTGTGCCGCGCCAATCAGCTGACGTTGCACAGCCTTGTCCGAAACCAGCCGGCTGTAATATTCCGCATTGGCTGCGCTCGGAACCTCATTGGTAAGCGAGGCGAGATAGACACTGCCGCCCACCAAATCAAGCTGCCCCTCCTTAGACAGCCGCTCTGCCACCGCCACCAGATCACAGGCATTGCTTTCACGGTTCAGATCCAGCATAGCCTGGAAGATGATCTGATGTTCTTTTTTATAAAAATCGCCGGGACGCACAAATTCCATCGCGCTGAAAATAGCGCTCTCGTTCAGCAGACACGCGCCCAGTACAGCTTTTTCCGCCGCTAGACTTTGGGGCGGGATTCTCCCATTCGGCATAAGAGACCCCTCCTTTTCAATATACACAGCGTCATTGCGCCGCCGTTATGTTCAGCTTCACTTTCTGATGTACCTCTGTGTGCAGCTTCAGCAGCGCTTCGGCAGCCCCCACGTTTTTGATAGCGTCTTTGATCTCCACCTTACGTTTGTCGATCTCCACGCCCACTTTAGCCGATATAGCCTCTGCCACCTCTTTGTTCGTCACCGATCCGAAGAGACGGCCGCCCTCGCCTGCTTTAACTGGTATCTCCACCGTAATTTTGTCAATTTCCGCCGCCAGACGCTTGGCTTCAGCCAAATCAGCCGCCGCCTTGTCGGCCTGTTTCTTCTGCTCATGCGCCAGGTTTTTCAAATTCTGCGGCGTTGCCTCCACTGCCAGTTTCTTATTCAGCAGAAAGTTCCGGGCATAGCCGTCGGCCACTTGCTTAACATCACCGCGTTTACCCAGCGCTTTCACGTCCGCCAGCAAAATAACTTTCATTATATCTCAGCTCCTTAAAATGCCTAATAAGTTATTCTAACATATTTTCCGCGGATTGTAAAATGTTTTCAATTCTGCTTGTTATACTTCCGCATGACCTGCCGCACATCGAACAGACTGTCTACCAGTCCCACCATAATCAGTGCCGGCCCCACCAGCTGGAACGCAAACACGATCAATATCAGCATCATGAAAATCATCCATCGCATATTCCAGAAAAACGCCTGCCAATAGAAGAAACTCAAACCAGCCAGCATCAGCAGCGGCTGGTAAATATACAGAACATTGGTGGCAATAAGCTGCAAAACCTCCATCGGCGCCTGACGGTTAATCAGATAGCAGACCAGCGCGATGATTAACCCCCAAAGCGTATACCAGGGCAGCCGCCATTCCGTAAAAGGCGGCAGTTTTTCCACGGCGTAGCCCAACCGCCGGAAGATATATGTGTTCAATGCATAGGAAATACCACCCTCCAGCATGGAAACGAAAATCAGACTGGCAGGCATAAATGAAAGCACATACGCCTCCAAACGCTCAGTGTATTCCGCCACCGTCAGATCGCCCAGCACTGGCGCCAACTTACCGTTTTTCTGCATGGTGTCCACATAGAACTGCACAAATTCATGCACCTGTGTGGAAAAATCCGCCAGGCCAAACCCGGCCACCGCCGAGGAAAGCGCCAGCAACGCAACCATGCCTGCGGCGGAAATCAGCACACCCACCACAATAACCAACCAGGGCTTTATGCCCCGCCGCGCCGCATAGCCATACCAGAAGCCCACACCGCCCATGTTGATCAGCATGGAAAACGCGCCCACCGGACCGATGAACAGGCTTAGAATTATTGCAGTCAGCAGTATTCCCGCCAAGCCAAAGCCTGGCCCGAACCGCCGCACCAGCAAGGCCAGCGGCACCGGCCACAAAAACAGAGCAATCAGCCAGACAAACGGCAAATATGAGGCGGAAAGCCCAAATATCACCGCAGACGCCACCAGCATAGCGCCCTCCGCCACCTTACGGGCAGGCGTCGGCTCCGCCGCAAACAAAGGGCGGCGGGGCGTTTCATCCTTTTTCATTTCTTCAAACAATCGTGCCACCTCGCAGACTGCACAAACAGGCAGTATTTTGTCGTATATATAAAATAATTGTAGCGGACAATTCTAAACTGAATATTAAAACCGGCTTAAATTTATTATATTCGCGCTAAGAAAGCGCTTTTCCTGCGGGCAGGCTGAAGCAGCATAATTTTTGCAGAAAAAGCGGCTGGGATATGTACATTACGAGTTTTTTTCGCTAAAATAGAAACGATATATTTATGCAGTCGGAGGATTTTTATGCTACAAAATTTGTTTTTTCTGGCGGAGGTCGTGGGGCTCATGGCGTTTGCCGCCTCGGGGGCAATGCTGGCCGCCGAGAAAAACCTTGATATTTTCGGCATATGGGTGCTGGGAATGGTGACGGCGTTCGGAGGCGGCGTAATACGCGATCTGCTGCTTGGCATAACCCCGCCCGCTATGTTCAGCAATTATATTTTCTTCCTGCTGGCAACGCTCACCTGCTGCGTGGTGTTTCTGTCCTACCGTTTCTCCGGTCAGGTGCAAAGCAAAGGGTTCGATTACCGCACGGTGGTCAACTGCTTCGACGCGGTGGGCCTGGGCGTGTTCAGCGTCTCCGGCGTCAGCGTAGCAATCGACGCTGGCTATGCGGAGAACCCCCTGCTGTCCGTTACTGTGGGCGTGGTAACAGGCATCGGAGGCGGCATGATACGCGACATATTAAACAGCGAAATTCCCTCAGTGCTCAGAAAGCACATTTATGCGCTGGCCGCCATCATCGGGGCATTGCTATATTACCTTATGGCGGTAGAACTGAAGCTGCCTTTGCTCGCCCTCCCCTGCGGCATTGCCGCCACTTTCAGTATTCGCATGGCCGCCACCTGGTACCACTGGCATCTGCCCCGCCCGTTAGACCGCAACTAAGCGCGTTTTTTGCAAATAAAAAATGGACAAGCTGAATAAAAAATGTTAAAATAATTTATTAACGTATATTCCCCGCCTTCAGGCGGAAAGGAGCAGCCGTATGAGCAAACTGGATGAAGCACGCGCCGAAGTGAACCGTATAGACGCAGCAATGGCGCATCTGTTCGAACAGCGTTTACACGCCGTAAATGAAATTCTGGCCTATAAGCGTGAGCATAAGCTGCCCGTTTTTGACGCGGCACGCGAGCAGCAGGTGCTCGAACGCAACATGGCTGAGCTTAATAACGCGGCGTTTGCGCCGTATTACCGCCGCTTTTTGCAGAACCTTATGGATGTGAGCAAGGACTACCAGCGGGCGGAGTTATCACAAAACACCGTTGCCTATGCCGGTGCTGCGGGAGCTTTTGCCTCGCAGGCGGCGAAAATCCTGTTCCCGGACTACACATACAATGTCTGCGAGGATTTTGAGCAGGTGTTCCAACAGGTGATAAAAGGCGTCGCAGCTTTTGGTGTTATACCGTTTGAAAATTCCTATGCCGGCGAAGTGGGCGAGGTATTCGACCTGCTGTTCAAACACCCCTGCCACATTCAGGCCATTTGGGATCTGCCGGTACAGCAGAACCTGCTTGCGCTGCCCGGCGCCAACCTTTCCGATATCAAAAAAGTGCTTTCGCACCCACAGGCACTAAGCCAATGCGCCCCCTTTTTGCAACAGCATAATTTTCAGGCCGTACCATATACCAACACGGCGCTTGCGGCCAAGCAGGTGGCCGAAAAAAAGGACAAAACTCTCGCGGCCATCGCCTCGGCGGAAAGCGCGGAGCTATACGGCCTTCAGATCCTCGCAGATGGAGTCAACAGCAGCGCGGCCAACACCACCCGCTTTATTGTAATCGGCCGGGAACTGCCGCTTGCCGGCAGCCGTTTTAACCTGCTGTTCACCGTCAACCATCACGCCGGGCAGCTGGCGCGGGTAATGTCGCTGATTGGCGACCTTGGTTTTAATATGGAAAGTATCAAATCCCGCCCAATCAAAGATCTGCCATGGCAGTATTATTTCTACGTGGAAATCGAAGGAAGCCTGCAAACCACAGCCACCCAGGATATGCTGCAAAAGCTGAAAGCAAGCTGCGACAGTCTGAAAGTGCTTGGCTCCTACGATATCCGGCAAATCGAACAATAAATCAAACAACTAAATCAGGCAATCAACATACAAACGGAGGAAACGCACATGAAAATAACAGTTGAAATCCCCAACCACAAGTATAATATTCACCTGAAGCGCGGCATTTTGCAGGACGTACATAAATTTATCGATTTGAACCGCAAAGTGTTGATCGTGACTGACGATGAGATACCGGAGCAATACGTAATGGCTCTGCAAAAGCAATGCCCAGACAGCTATCTTGCCACCATTCATGCCGGCGAGCAGTCCAAATGCTTCATCTATCTGCAATTCATCTGGAACGCTCTCCTTGACAACGGCTTTGGACGCAAGGATTTGGTTATTGCTCTCGGCGGCGGTGTGACGGGCGATATCACAGGATTTGCGGCGGCAACCTACATGCGCGGCATGGACTACGTGAATATTCCCACCTCCACTCTCTCGCAGATCGACAGCAGTATCGGCGGCAAGACGGCCATCAATCTCGGCGACGTCAAGAACATCGTGGGCGCGTTCCATCAGCCCCGCGCCGTTTTCATCGACCCCGACGTACTGGAGACTTTGGACGACCGCAACTTCTATAACGGTCTGGCGGAAGCGGTGAAAGCCGGCATGATCGGAGACGCAGCATTATTTGAGCTGTTTGAGCAGATGCCAGGCGACCGTGCAGTCATTCAGGCTGATTATATCGAAGATATCATTGAAAAAGCGCTGACAGTTAAGAAAAACATTGTTGAACAGGACGAACAGGAAACGGGGCTGCGCCAGGTACTGAACTTCGGTCACACTGTGGGTCATGCTATTGAAAGCGCGGGCGAGCTGGCCGGCCTGCTGCACGGCGAAGCCATTGCCGTCGGCATGGTGCAGGTGACGGAGGACAAAGCGATCAAGGAACGTCTTATCAACGTGCTGACCAAGCTGAACCTGCCCACTACGCACGAATACCCGGCGGAGCAGCTTAAAGAGATCATCGCTCATGACAAAAAAGCAGCAGGAAGCAAGATAACGCTGATCAAAGTGCCGCAAATCGGGCAAGCCGAGCGCGTGAAGCTGCCGCTGGCTGCTATTGATAAGTATTTATAAGGAGAGCTCATGAAAAGCATCTTTGGCAAAAATCTGACAGTGGCGCTGTTTGGCGAAAGCCATGGTTCCGCTATCGGCGCAGTGATCGATGGGTTGGCTCCCGGGATAGAGCTTAATCTGGCGCATATTCGCCGACAGCTTGACCTGCGGCGGGCAGGCGCCAACGCTGCCCTTTCCACCGCACGGCAGGAAACGGATGAGTTTGAGATACTTTCCGGTTGGTTTAATGAGCATACCACCGGTACGCCGTTGACTATTATTATCCGCAACCGTCATACCAAAAGCCACGATTACGAACGGACGAAAGATCTGCTACGCCCCGGCCACGCCGATTACACAGCCTACGCCAAATACGGCGGCTGGCAAGACTTTCGCGGCGGCGGGCATTTCTCAGGGCGTCTGACTGCGCCTATTGTGGCGGCAGGAGCCATCTGCGAGCAAATACTAACGGCGCACGGCATAATTATCGGCACACATCTGGCAGAATGCGCTGGAATCGCCGATACCCCCTTCCCCACCAGCGAAGCCGCCCTAAAAGCAGCCATAGAAAGCGTAAACACCAAACCTTTTGCCGTGCTGGACGACATGGCAGGCGAACAAATGCAGCAGTCCATTCTGGCCGCTAAAAGCGATTTGGACTCTGTTGGCGGTATATTGGAGACGGCGGTTCTCGGTATGCCTCCCGGCATCGGCGAGCCGTTTTTTAACTCAGTGGAGAGCGTGCTGGCACACCTGGTTTTCAGCGTACCGGCAGTCAAAGGCATTGAGTTCGGCGCCGGCTTCAGCTTTGCTCAAATGCGCGGCTCCCAGGCAAACGATCCGTTTCGTATGGCGGCGGAGCGTATCGTCACCCAAAGCAACAACAATGGTGGCGTTAACGGCGGTATCAGCAATGGTATGCCCATCATTTTCCGCACGGTTATCAAACCAACGCCGTCAATTTATCAGAGGCAGCAAACGGTAAACATCAAACGGCATGAAAACGCCGACCTGCAAATTCAGGGGCGGCACGACCCGGCCATTATACACCGCGCCCGCCCGGTCATCGACGCGGTGACGGCGCTTGGTCTGGTAGATTTGTTCTGTGAGACTTACGGCACCAACTGGCAGACGGATATTTAACAGCGAGGTATTTTATGGAATATGGTTTGATTGGAGAAAAACTGGGCCACAGCTTCTCGCCGGAACTGCACCGCGAGCTGGCCGATTACGATTATCAGCTTTGCCCGCTCTCCCCGCAGGAATTGCCGGGATTTATGCAGCGGGCAGAATTCCGCGCCATAAACGTCACCATTCCCTACAAGGAAAAGGTTATGCCTTTCCTTACGGAAATCGACGCGCGGGCACAGGCCATCGGCGCGGTAAACACGATTGTGAACAATAACGGCCGGCTTTACGGCCATAACACAGATTTTGCGGGCTTTGATTATCTGCTGCAAAAACACGGCATCGACCCTCAGGATAAAAACGTGCTTATCATGGGCGCGGGTGGCGCGGGCAAATGCGCCGCCGCAGTACTGGCCAGCCGTGGCGCGGCCAAAATTTATCAGGCTGACCGCGTGCGGGGCGAAAATCTTATTACATATGAGGAAGCACAGCAGCTTGCCGACGTGCAAATCATCGTCAACGCCACGCCAAGCGGTATGTATCCCGCCAACGACGCTCCGCTGCTGCTTAATTTGAGTCGATTCCCCCGGCTGGAGGCAGTGGCCGACGTAGTGTATAACCCGCTGAAAACCAATTTAGTTCTGACGGCCGAGGAATTGGGGCTCACAGCCTGCGGCGGACTGGAAATGCTGGTGGCGCAGGCCAAATTTGCGGCGGAATATTTCCTTGACACGCAAATTCCCGACAGTGAGATTGACCGCATTTACCAAAAACTGCTGCGGCAAAAGCAAAACATAGCGCTGATTGGTATGCCGGGCAGCGGCAAAACCACTGTGGGCCAAATTCTGGCAAAACTCTGCGGCAAAACTTTGGTCGATTCTGATGCGCAAGTAGAAAAAACCGCAGGTAAAACTATCAAAGAAATCTTTGAGGCCGAAGGCGAAGCTGCTTTCCGCCAAATGGAGGCGCAAACGATTGCCGCAATAGCCAAACAGGACGGGCAAATCATCGCTACTGGCGGCGGCGCAGTGCTCGATTTCGCCAATGTGCAGAATTTGCGCCAAAACTCCATCTTGATCTGGCTGGACAAGCCGGCAGCGGAGCTTTCGCTGAACGACAAACGTCCACTTTCCCCCAATCAGGCAGCCAACATCAAGCTTTATCAGCAGCGCCAGCCCTTGTACCAGGCGGCGGCTGATCTCAGAATAGAAAACTGCGGCACGGCAGAAGAAGCGGCGGAGGCTGTTCTGGCCCAGCTGCGATGGCATAAGGAGGCGGCAAAATGACGCGAATTATGATAGTAAACGGCCCGAATCTGAATATGCTGGGACGGCGTGAGCCAGATATTTATGGGCATCAAACATACGCCGATCTTATCAAAATGATTTCGCGGCACTGCCAGGAAAAAGGCATAGACGTGAAAATCATGCAGAGCAACCATGAGGGCGCACTGGTAGATGCAATACAGCAGGCGGCAGATTATTGCGACGGCATCGTCATCAACCCGGCTGCATACACTCACACCAGCGTGGCTATCTTGGACGCGCTGAAAGCAGCGGCTCTTCCAGCCGTGGAGGTGCATATCAGCGATGTAGACAGCCGTGAGGAATTTCGCCATCTCTCCTACCCCGGGATGTATTGTTTCAAAACGGTAAAAGGCGAGGGGCTGGCCGGATATCTGACTGCTATTGACGCTTTGCTGGCCAAAATTGGCTTATAAAAATCTACTATATAAAGGAGAACATACCATGATAATCACACTGAAACGCGACGCTTCCCAAGAAGAAACCGAGCGCCTTATTCACAGTATAGAGCAACTTGGTCTGGAAATGCACCTGATTTCCGGCACCAGCTTCAATGTCTTCGGCGTGGTGGGCGACACCACTATTCTGGACGAAAAGAAAATCTACGGCTATTCCTGCGTGCAAGACGTCTGCCGCATTGCCGCACCCTATAAGCTGGCCAACCGCGTTTTTCACCCGTCTGATTCCGTCATCGACGTAGGCGGTGTTAAGGTGGGCGGGCACGAAAAAATTGTAGTTATCAGCGGCCCCTGCTCCGTAGAGGACGAGGAAAGCCTGATGACCTCTGCCGAGGCCGTCAAAAAAGCCGGCGCGGATATGCTGCGCGGCGGCGCCTATAAACCGCGGACTTCACCCTACGCTTTCCAGGGACGCGGCGAAGAGGGGCTCATTACCCTGCAACACGCCAAGGAGAAATTCGGCTTCCCCATCGTAACGGAGCTGATGAGCATCAACAAGATCCAGGAATTTCTCGACCATGACGTGGATATGATCCAAATCGGCGCGCGCAATATGCAGAACTTTGACCTGCTGAAAGAGGTCGGCAAAACCAACGTGCCGGTTCTCCTGAAGCGCGGTCTTTCCAACACCATCGAGGAATGGCTGATGGCCGCTGAATACATCATGAGCGGCGGCAATACCAACGTAATTCTCTGTGAACGCGGTATCCGCACCTTCGAGAAATATACCCGCAATACGCTGGATCTGAGCGTTATCCCAATCGTGAAGGAGCGCAGCCATCTGCCCATCGTGATTGACCCCAGCCATGCTACCGGCGACCGCGATCTGGTGGAATCCATGTCGCTGGCCGCTATCGCCGCAGGCGCGGACGGCTTGATTATCGAAGCGCACCATAACCCGGAGGCAGCGTGGTCGGACGGCGCGCAGACAGTAACGCCTGAGCAGCTACAGCAGATCATCGCCAAGGGCAAGGCCATCGCCCACGTAATTGGGCGCAGTATGTAATGCGGGCGAAAATTTACCCCGGCATACCCCGGGGAGAAGTCAAAATCCCTGCCAGCAAAAGCATGGCGCACCGTGCGGTCATCTGCGCGGCACTGGCGGCCGGGCAAAGCACCCTCAGCAATCTAACACTCTCCAACGATATCCACGCCACTATAGCAGGTATGCGCCAGCTGGGCGCAAGCGAAAACTGGCTGGCAGCGGATAAACTGCAACTATCTGGCGCAGGCCAGCTCCAAGCTGACAAACCTCTCACAGTCGACTGTGGGGAAAGCGGTTCAACGCTCCGCTTCTTTATCCCGATTTTCGCGCTTTGCGGCGAGCGTGTGCGTTTCATCTGCCATGGCCGCTTGCCGCAGCGCCCACAAACTGTCTATCAGGAAATATTCGCCGCGCAAAACCTGCATTTCGCCTCGTTTGACGATGGCAAAAATGCAGGCTGGGAGATAGCGGGCTCTCTCCGCCCCGGCGCCTATAGTCTGAAAGGCAACGTCAGTTCGCAGTTCATATCCGGCCTGCTGTTTGCCCTGCCGCTGCTGCCCGGCAACTCCACAATCACAATAGAGCCGCCGTTTGAATCGCGCTCTTACGTGGAGCTGACACTCTCTATGCTGCAAAAATTCGGTATATCCGCCAACTGGCAAGACGAATATACGCTGGCAATTCCCGGCAGCCAGACGTACCAACCGGCTGACGTTTCTATTGAAGGAGACTTTTCCCAGCTGGCTTTTTTCGCAGTACTGGGCGCTATCAACAGCGAAATTACCCTGCGCGGCGTTGACCCCAACTCTGCGCAGGGCGACCGACGGATCATCGAATTTATCCGCCATATGGGCGGGCATATTACCCAAAACATGGACGGTTATATTGTCGCCCCAGGTAATTTGCAGGCGGCTGCGCTTGATCTATCCGACTGCCCGGATCTGGGGCCGGCGCTATCCGTACTGGCGGCGCGGGCGAAGGGTACTACCCGCTTTTATAACGCAGGCAGACTGCGTATCAAAGAGAGCGACCGTATTGCCGACGTGGAAGCAGAGCTTGCCCGCTTCGGCATTACCACCCACAGTACGGCGGACGAGCTTTTTATCTCAGGTAACCCCACAGCCAATCTGATTGCAAATGAGCTTTGCGCGGCGCACAATGACCATCGTATCGTGATGGCGCTTGCTGTACTGGCAACGATTTGCAGCCAACCAGTGCTTATCGAACAGGCAGAGGCAATCAACAAATCATACCCACGTTTTTTTAAAGATCTGCAAAATCTCGGTATAAAGGTGGAATTATCCGATGTTAACTGAACAAACAAAAATACTGATTGCCGGCTGCGGTTTGATTGGCGGCTCATACGCAATGGGGCTATCTGCCAAGGGCTACAACGTGACGGCAATCGACCGTAATGCAGAAACCATTGAGTTTGGTCTGCAAAAAGGCTTCTTTCGCCACGGTTACACCGAGCCGCTGCCGGAGGTATTGCATGAGGCGGAATTCGTGGTGATGGGGCTTTACCCCACCGCCATGCTGGAATGGCTCAGAGATAATCAGCAGCATTTTGCTCCCGGCACGCTGATCACCGACGTCAGCGGCGTCAAAAGCAACATTGTGGACACAGCGCAGGAATTTTTACGCCCAGACGTTGAATTTATCGGCAGCCACCCGATGGCCGGCAAGGAGACCAGCGGCATTTTTAACGCCGATTACCATATCTTTGCCGAAGCCAACTTTATCATCACGCCAACGGAAAAAAACACATCAGAGGCTGTCGCCACAGTACGAGAACTGGCGCAAATTTTGGAATTCAAAACTATCCGCGAGCTAAATATCCGCCAGCATGATCAGATGATAGGCTTCCTGTCGCAGCTGACCCATGCGATCGCCGTCAGCCTGATGACCTGCAACGACGATGAGGAGCTGGGCTTCTTCACCGGCGATTCGTTCCGCGATCTAACGCGTATTGCCCGTATCAACGACGTAATGTGGTCGGAACTTTTTCTGCTGAACCGCGATATTTTGATCGAAAATATCGACTGCTTCAGCGCGGAACTGATGAAACTTAGGAGCCTGCTGCAAGCGGGCGACCGCGAGCGTCTGCAAAAAATGTTCCAAAAATCTACCGAACGGCGCAGCCAATTTGACGTAGCCAAAGCGGCAGCCCCGGTGGATAAAAAATAGTTCCTGGAGGTTATCTACATGGCAAAGAAAGGTTTTGTCGCAGAATTTAAGGAGTTCATCGCGCGCGGTAACGTAATAGATATGGCCGTCGGTATCATCATTGGCGGCGCGTTTACAAACATAGTTACCTCGTTGGTCAACGATATAATTATGCCGTTGATTGCCACTCTCACCGGGGCGATAACTTTCACCCAGCTTTTCGTAACATTCAACAACACCATTATCCCTTACGGCAATTTTATTCAGAACGTAGTAAATTTCCTGCTCACCGCGTTCACTGTGTTCATCATGATTAAAACCATCAATAACTTCCGACGCCAAAAAGAAGAACCAGCGCCGGCGCCGGAATCGTCGGAAGAAGTGCTGCTGCTGCGCGAAATCAGAGACAGCTTGCAAAAGTAATTTCCGCTCCGTAAAAATTTCTTATAAAATCATAAAAAACGCTATACCATCTACAATGGCATAGCGTTTTTTCACAATCAAAATTCTCAAGCCGCGTCCATCAAATCTCGTAGCCTGACAATAAAACTTGCCAGCTCCGCCCGGGTAACAGCACGCTTCGGCTCCAGCCCGCCTTTGTCATTACCTGTTATCATGCCAGTTTCCGCCGCCCAGGCAAACGCTTCTGCCGACCAGGGCGCAACCTGGCTGTAATCAGCAAACTGCAAAAGCGCCGCGCTGGCAAGCGCTGGCTTTGCGCCTGTCTCCGCGCAGTACAGGCGATAAAGGATAGCCACAGCCTGCTCACGGGATAGATTATCATTTGGGCAGAATTTGCCGTCAATGCCGCTTATAATGCCATTGGTCTCCGCCCAAACCACCGCCGGATGATACCAGGCGTCAGCCGCCACGTCAGAGAATGTGCCGGTCGCCTCCGCCTGTTCGCTGCCATAAGCCCGCCAGAGCAAGGCCACCATCTCAGCGCGTTTGGCAAAATTGTTTGGCTCCAGCCGCCCTTGCTCGTCTCCTTGCAAAATACCCAACCCCACGGCATAAAGCAACGGCTGTTCCGCCCAATGACCGCGAATAGCGTCCAGCTCAGCAAGGCCAAAAATTTCCTGATAGAGATAGTTTTCCAACCCATCGGCAATCTTCTGCATACCGGCCTCAGTAAACACATCGGCAAACCCGGCCTTGGCGCAGAAAGCGGTGTATCCTGTCTCACGCAACCCCACCATCGCCAGATAGCTGTCCGCCGCAGTGGTAAAATCCTCGCCGCTCCGCCCCAGAAGCTCGCATACTGTAAGCCCAGAAGTGGCGTAGCTGATGTAATAAAGCGGCTGTATAAACGTATGCGCCGTCGTCACCCAGTTATACGCCTCATCGTCGTCATGTAGATAAACGTAGCCATATTGCAGCGAGATTTCATGGAACAGTCGATTCAAATCGCTGACGGTGGGATTTTCCAGCTTATACAAACGCTGCTGAAATTCGTCGTACATACAACCGTCCACTACCGATTGCAGCTGGCTTTGCAGCATGATCAGACGATAAACTGGGCCATACTCGCCGAAAATATCGTCGGCAAAATGCAAAAACAGCGCCTCCAATCCCTGCGAATGAAATTCGCCCACATCATAGCCGCAGTCACGCTGCTCATACATATAAAACGCAAAATGGCCGAATTCATGGATAAACGTACTGAGGTCTCCGGGACCACCGTTCTGCGTACCGCTGAAAATCAGCGCCAGACGATACATCGGCAGATAACTGGTGAACGAAACATTCAGCCGGCCATCCTCCTGCTCGATGTCGGCCAGGCCTTTCTCCCGCATATAGCGCAGCAGCTCAGCGTATTCGTCGGAAATTTCCGGCATATACGCCGCAACCGTGTCCAGCAGGCCGTCTGCTGTAAAGTGGTGTGACGTAATCAGGCCAGCCCTGTCAAAGCGAGGGTTCACGTTCAATATCTCCTGCACCCGTAAATACAGCGGAACAATCTCCTGCTTTACTAAACGGTGCAGCTCCTGCGCCTGAGCAGGCGTGTAATCGCGGCCGTAAATCTCGGCATAAGCATAATCGGCATAATCAGCATAACCGGCAAGACGGGCATATTGGTTACAGACTGGTACAATATCCGCCAGCAGCTGAGCTGTCGCCCGGTTTCTGGCCTGAGCCAGCTGCTTATACACCGCAGTGTATTCGTCGCCGTCTGTTATATTATCCAAATCGGCAAAGCCGTAAGTTTTGCCCTGATAAGCAACCTGATAATCTGCATTTACCGCCCGCCAATAGGCGTCGTCCACCGCCTGTATTTGCTGCTTTAAGGTCAGCATCTCAGCTGTGTCCGCCGCCGCCCCTTCCATCTGGTCAATCAACCCTGGGGAAAGCATTTCCTCCAGCATGGCGCGGTTATCCGACGCCAAAAGCTCCTGCCAGGTAGCCTCATAATCGCGGCTCACCTGCACCACCAGCTGCTGCCAGGCCTGATAGTCCGCAGCTTTCGCTGCCGGATCACCGTAATAGTCATACATCGCCAGCTGAGCGCAGGCGGAAAGCCGCTGATACTCGCCGCTGTATCGCACAAGAGCCATTGCCAGCTCGTCACGGTTTTGAATATCATTCATCAGCAGCACCTGCTCCTGAACTTCATAAAAACGCGTGGCGTCAGCCACACCATACGTCAGGTCTGCCTTGGCATAGCCATCAGGCAAATCCGGGAAGAAGTTAGTCTCCCGCGCCGCCGCAAGATCCGGAAAAAAGACAGCCGCAAACAGGCAGGTAAGAGCCAACCCTGCCGCCAGATAACTACGTATTTTTGTAAACCTAAACATAGCTAATCCTCCACTATCAGCCTAAAACCGCAATCAGCAAGGGAATGGTCAGCACCGAAAGCACCGTGGTAAAGAAAATTCCCTGCGATACCAGCTTGATATCGCCGCCGTATTCCACCGAAAGCATAGTGGCATTGGTGGCCACCGGCATACCGGAAAGCACCACCAAAATGCTTCCTATAATATCGCCCGCCGGCAACAATGGCTTGATCAGAAGCAACACCAACACCGGCACCGCCAGCAGCTTCACCGCCACAAACAGATATACCCGCCTTTCCTCAAACAGCTCGCGAATAGGCATGGCGGCGATTGTCGCTCCCAAAATCAGCATTGCCAGCGGCGTAGTCGCATCTCCCAGCGTGAACAGCGCCGTATTGACAAAACCCGGCAGCTCGATATGAGCAAAAAATAGTAATAGTGCCAGCACCGAGCTCCCCAGCGGCAGGTTGATCAACCGCCGCCAGTCAAACGAACCGCTCCCGCCCGCGATCATCTGAATACCAACAGAAAACACCAGCAAATTGAACACAATATTAAACAGCACGGCATAAACCAGCTTATCCGCCCCAAAAACGGTGGTGATCAGCGGGAATCCCATAAACCCCACGTTACCAAAGATGACCATGTATTCATACGTACCGCGCTGCTCCTTGGGGGCACGCAGCAGACGCACCATAAGCCAAGCTACGACGAAATAAAACGCATATGCCAAAGCCGAAAAGCCCAGCGTTTTACCAACCGCTGCCGCAGAAATATCCGCCCCCTCAATAGAAAACGAAGTAATGATCTGTGCGGGCAACGTCACGTTCAGCACAATTTTGGACATGACGGCAGCAGAGTTCTCGCCCAGCAGGTACTTTTTCTCCATTATATAACCGATGAGCATCATCAGTAGAAGCATCAGCATTTGTTGAAAAATCATCAGAAAACTCATAACAGCATACACCTCTTGTATCACACAACGACAATTAAAGTTATATTATACACCACTTAACCGCCGGATTAAATAGTTTTAGGCAAATTTCCGCCTGATACAACGGCAAATCTGACAAAATTCGGCTCTGTCGCTCTTGCACTTTGCGCCTGCTTATGTAATAATAGAAGCATAATTTACGGAATTAAGGTGTTAAATTTTGATTTTTAACAAAAAAATACTGCTTGCCGCAGCAGGCGTTATCTTTGCGGCTATTCTGTTCAACTGGGCACTGCATAACGGAGCGGCGGCCGCAGCCTCGCTCTCCTATCTCAGCGGATTGCTAGCGCCTTTCGTGCTGGGCGGCGTTATTGCTTTCATCATGAACGTGCCGATGCGTGCCATTGAACTGCGGCTTTTCCCCCAAAATCCCAAACTGCAAAAGCTGCGGCGCCCGCTGGCCTGGCTGCTGACACTTCTGACGCTGATGCTGGTTATCCTGCTGGTAGTCGTCATTGTGATACCACAGCTGATACAGACACTTCGTTTGATATCTGAACAGGCAATGCAGCTGGTCGTTCACGCCCGGCAATATCTGGAAATGATGCCAGACAAGATGGACGCCATCTTCCCAGAATTGGAAACAACGCTTAAGGATTTCGGCGTAAACATCAGCAGCATATCCCGCCAGATGGCAGACATGCTGCAAAACCTCAGCGGTTTGATCGTCTCCGGCGTCAGCATTCTCAACAGCATATTAAACGGCATGGTTACGCTGTTTATCGGCTTCGTCTTTTCGGTTTATCTGCTATTCGGCAAAGAGCGCCTATCGCGTCAGGCCAAGCGCGTGATCTACGCCATGTGCAGTCTATCCCGGGCGGATAAAATCGTGGAGGTGGCGCGGCTCTCTAACCGCACTTTCAGCAATTTTATTACCGGGCAATGTCTGGAAGCGTGTATTCTTGGTATACTGTTCTTCATTTGTATGCTGCTGTTTCGTCTGCCTTATGCCACTTTGACCTCAGTCCTGGTTGGCGTAACGGCACTGGTACCCATCTTTGGCGCTTTCATCGGCTGCATATGCAGTATGCTGTTCATCGCTCTCTCCAACCCCATGCAGGCGCTGGGATTTCTTGCGCTGTTTCTGGTATTGCAGCAATTCGAAGGCAACATCATCTATCCCCGTGTGGTCGGAAGCTCCGTAGGCTTACCCGCCATTTGGGTGCTTGTGGCTATCACGCTGGGCGGCAGCCTGTTTGGCGTGATGGGTATGCTGGTGTCAGTGCCGTTATGCTCTGTGGCATATGCCGTGTGCCGCAGCCTTGTCAATGACAGATTATCCGCCAAGGATATCCCATCAGAAAAATGGCAGAATTAAAAATTCAAAAAAGCAGCCCCCTATTTCCACAAGGAAGCATTGTATGTAGGAAACGGTGTAGCCCCGTAAGGGTTACACCGTTTCCTTTTGCCTGTCAGGCTACGAAGCGGAACGCTTTGGGATTTTCTCCATCTCCTTCATCATAGCCATGATTTCCTGCTCGGCGGGAATATCTTTCATCCCTATAGCAGTAAAATAGATGTCTGCCTTCACACGGTTGTGCTTGTGCTTCTTTTCGTTGCTGTGGACTTCAATGCGCTGAATGAGCGTGTTCACCAGACTCAACCGTTTTGCGAATAGTCCTCATTTCAGCTTTCTGCAAGGCGCTGTTCTTCCTCGCCAGCAGATAGAGAAATACAGGCTCATAGCAGCGGACGAAGTCGGCAAAATTGCCGATAGCTTCCAGCACGTTCTGCTCTAACACCACATCTCGAATATAGTGGATTTTGCAGCTTCCTCTGCCGTCTTTATAGTTGGAACATCTCCAGAACTCTTGATTGCGTTTCAGACTCTTAGATGCACAAAAATGAAGCTTCGCCCCGCAGTCGGGACAAAATATCAACCCGGAAATAACTCAGTTCCACTGCAGGGGTCATAGCAATGCGTTCCTCGTCCACCAGCTCCAAAAGTTCATATATGAGGCTTGTCAGACGGATATAGCGGTAGATTTGGTCTCGGCTTTCGCCTGTCTGCTCTCCAATCTCATTAGCGGTGTCCGACTTTGCCGCAACTTGCGATGAAGTTAAAGTCCGTGCGCTTGCCCTGCTTGCTCAGCGCCTCCATTTTGAGCTTGTAAGTAAAGGCTTTCTCGCTGGGCAGGATATGCTCACGGTGCAGATTGCTGTCCACCACGGCAATGGCAGATTCCTCACGGTTGAGAGGATAGATGAGCGCCGGAACTTCCGCAAGCCCCGCCTTTTAATGCAGCATACAGCTTTCGGTGTCCGCTGATGACCTCATAGCCGCCGCTCTCATCTGGCAAGACGATGCGGGGCGAGAGAATACCATTTTCCCTAACGCTCTCCACAAAAGCAGTCATTTCTTCATCATCACGCACCATGTACGGATGGTCATGGAATGGGTGTAGCTCGCTGATTTTGAGTTTAGTTTCTATCATTTTCACCTCCGACTTTCTCCGGTGCGAGGAACTCTTCCTCTACCGCTGTGATGAAATGATTTAAATCTCTGATGAGCATACACAGAAGTGTGGCTTCGTTCAGTCCTGTTTTATGAGCTTTTTGTTTCAGTTGGGTGTCCTCTTGGGGGGATACCCAAAACTGCTTTTTGATGGTTCTTTTCGTAAAAATCAATCCTTTCTGAAATTGGGGTTTAAGAGGCAACGCCCCTTAGATTGCGTGGTTTTGGAACGATAAGAGTAAAACCGCACTGCTCGCTCAGATGACGCAGACATCGGGCAGGCAGAATTACCGTTTTTACACCGACAGGAGTAAAAAGGTTTGGCCTGCTAAGACGGTACAGGTCTTACTTGATACATCTTCCTTTCGGGTAGTAAATTCCTCCTTTGACTTGGGTTGCCGTTTTGCCTGAATGTCGTTTTTGTATGCCTATCCGAGACTTTCACTCCGATGTTGTCTCGCTCATATCCTCGCAAGGTCATATCTCACTCAGCCAGTCATTCAGTTGTCATGCGCGCGATGAAACGCTCACGGATAGCTAGCTACTGCCGGAGGCCAACAAAAAAGCTCATCGGTTCTCCTTTCTCGGAGTCGATGAGCATGAAATACAAAAAGCCACTTGACCGTTGAAATACGCCGCCACTTAGACAGACTACTCCCGTGAGAGTATGTCAAAGTCAGGTGGCTCGTAGGAAGTCAACGCATCAAGCGGCTCCAAGGCACTAAGCTTGCTTTTTGATTCTGCAATCGTTTTGCAGTATTCAGTTTACCGTTCAAAATTTTCTCTCAGCTAAAAGCAGAACGGCACTTGAGAATAGCACTTTCGGCTTTACGAAAATGATCTCGTGGCACGATGCCAAGCCTTATTCTCACCGGAGATTTTCTCACGGACATCTATACTTTAGCAGCGGAACAAATGATTGTCAACGATTGGGGAGAATTTTTTGTCGTCTTGCGGGGGAATG
The DNA here is from genome assembly GCA_018715045.1 of Candidatus Avidehalobacter gallistercoris. Taxonomy (GTDB): domain Bacteria; phylum Bacillota; class Dehalobacteriia; order UBA4068; family UBA4997; genus Avidehalobacter; species Avidehalobacter gallistercoris. The sequence goes on along the minus strand of DVMH01000022.1, from coordinate 80,963 downwards.
ACCGCCGTGCTATAATATATTGTGGAATTCTGCAGGAATGCGGTGGTTTCACCAGCTAGCATTCCGCCCAGACAGGCTGGTGTACGAGCCATAACCCTACTAGCGCTAAGCCTGTCTCTTTCAGTCAGATGTTCTTATTCAGAATATTAATTTGCAAAAGTTAGAGCTAAAGTTGGGCAGGAGGCTTTTTTTATGTATACATTGAGCGCTTTATTTCAGGACAGTAATCATAGCAGCTCCCTTTTCAGCGAGGATGCTATTCGTGCAATAGAAGGTATGATTTATAGCAAGACGGTTAAGGGAGCAGAGGTTCCTTATATAGACTGCCAGGTTCGCCATAAGGCGATCAGGCTAACACCTGAAGAAGCTGTTCGTCAGTTGTACATCTATAATCTTGTACATAACTACGGATATTCCACTGATCAGATGGAGCTGGAGCGCCATATCCATTTTGGCAGAGAAGTAAAACGAGCGGATATTGTCATCTTTGAAAAAGCCCACCCCAATGTAGAATATATCATCATTGAGGTCAAGAAACCGAAGCTGTCCGAGGGAAAGGAACAGCTTAAATCCTACTGCAACGCCACGGGTGCGACGATGGGTGTCTGGACAAACGGGCAGCAGATTTCTTTCTATCAAAGAAAAGATCCCAACTACTTTGAGGATATTCCCAACATTCCTTCTGCGACCCAGAAACTAAAGGACATTCTGACCGAGCGCTGGACAATTGATGATCTTGTAGCAAAGGATAAGTTAGTTAGCGAGAAGAAATCCCTCAAAGGGCTAATCGAGGAAATGGAGGATGAAGTTCTTGCCAACGCCGGAGTAGATGTGTTTGAGGAAGTATTCAAGCTGATTTATACGAAACTCTATGACGAGATGGAAAGTGGCCGAGACCATTCCAGAACGCTGGAATTTCGCAACTATGGCGACACTGACGAGGACTTGAAAACGAACATTCAAGCTCTCTTTGAGCGAGCAAAGGGGAAATGGCCCGGTGTGTTTTCCTCTGACGCAGTAATTACGCTAACTCCCTCGCATCTTGCCGTATGTGTTTCGTCCTTACAGGATGTAAAACTGTTTAATTCCAATCTGGATGTGGTGGACGACGCTTTTGAATATCTCATGAGCAAATCTCAAAAGGGGGAAAAGGGACAATATTTTACGCCTCGTTATGTCATTGATATGTGCGTGCGTATGCTCAACCCCAAGAAAGATGAGAAGATGATCGACACGGCGGCAGGTTCCTGCGGCTTTCCCGTACATACCATTTTCTATGTCTGGAAGCAGATTTTGGCGGAGAAGGGTATCCCACAAAGCCATTTGTTTACTACAGAAAAGAAACCGCCGGAGTGCGAAGATTATGTGCGGAAGAATGTATTTGCCATTGACTTTGATGAAAAAGCCGTCCGTGTAGCAAGAACTCTCAATCTGATTGCGGGCGATGGGCGCACCAATGTCATGCACCTGAACACATTGGACTATGAGCGCTGGGACGATGTGACAAAAGATGATGCATGGCAGGACATCTATTTTGAAGGTTGGAGCGGTCTGCGAAAAATGCGAGCAAAGAAAGATGAAAACAGGGACTTCACTTTCGATATTTTAATGGCAAACCCTCCCTTTGCGGGCGACATCAAAGAAAGCCGCATTATCTCAAAATATGAGTTGGGCAAGAATGCCAAGGGCAGGTATCAGAGCAAAGTAGGCAGGGATATTCTGTTCATTGAACGCAATCTGTCATTCCTGAAGCCCGGCGGTCGCATGGCAATCGTACTACCGCAGGGACGGTTCAACAATTCCAGTGATAAGTATATCCGGGACTTTATTGCCGAACGTTGCCGCATTCTTGCGGTCGTCGGTCTGCACGGCAATGTATTTAAGCCCCATACCGGCACAAAAACCTCCGTCCTGTTTGTGCAGAAATGGGACGATAAGCTCTGCCCCAAGAAAGAGGATTATCCCATCTTCTTTGCAACAATGCAGAAGCCCAGTAAGAATAATTCCGGAGATAAACTTGTCCGATTGGATGATGAGGGGCATATCATTCTTGACAAACACGGCCACATGATCGTTGACCATGACCTCTACAATCACGACGGATTAACCGAGGACGGCATTGCGGAAGCCTTTGCCGAATTTGCCAAAAAGGAAGGTTTGAGTTTTTTTCAATAAGCCCATCCACCGAACCTTTCAATAAAGCCAAATACAAGGCTTTGCTGGATGGGCTGGAATGTAGTGAGTTTCTATATTCTGAGATGCTTCAATCAAATAAAACTCACCGCCTTGATTCGGAGTACTATGGTAAAACTGCCATGACGGTTGAAGAAAAAATAATGGGGCTCCCCCATTTCTTTTTGACACCTCAAAGTGTTGTTAGTGGACCATTTGGCTCAACATTAAAAAGCAGTGCCTATCTTGAAAAGGGTGACATACCTTTTGTTCGGATCGAGAACATCAGGGGTGGATTTCATATAAGCAGGGATAACCTTGTTTACATATCTAATTTTGATAACGGAAGAATAGCCAATTCGCAACTTCAAAGAGATGATGTGATTTTATCCAAGGTAGGAAATTCAATCGGGTATTTTGCAAGAGTTGATGTAGAATTACAAACATGCAACATCAGTGAAAACAATATTGGAATTAAACTTTCACGCTATGACACTAAACTAAAACACACTATATTAGCGTACCTGAATTCCAACTATGGAAATATCCTGATATTGAGAAGACGAAGTGGAAATGCCCAGCCAAAACTAAATGTCGATGATGTGTGCTACATTCCTATTCCGTCTTTTTCTGATGATTTTTGCAGCGTGGTCAGTAAACTGATAATTGAAAGTGACAGGTGCATACAGGAAGCTACCTCCATATACTGCAACTCCGAAATCCTCCTTCTATCTGCCCTGAACTACCAGCCTGTTGTGCAGACCCAAGGCTACTCAGAAAAATCCTTTTCTGCCAGCTTTGGAGCTACCGGACGTCTGGATGCGGAATATTACCAGCCAAAATATGATGAGCTGTTTCGGCGGCTTTCCGCTTTGCCGACCAAACGCTTAAAAAGCATTGTCAACATCACAAAATCCATAGAACCCGGCAGTGAGTATTACGGTGATGCGGGCATTCCTTTTGTTCGCGTAAGTGATGTGAGCAAAGACGGAATAAATACGCCTTCCATTAGAATACCCAAAACTACCGTGCCTTCTATCGAAAATCTGTATCCGAAAAAGGACACCATTCTGTTTTCAAAAGACGGCAGCGTCGGAATTGCCTATAAAGTGGAGGACAACATGGAAGCGGTGACCTCCAGTGCTTTGCTGCACTTGACGGTGAAAGATGCGGCAGAGATGTTGCCGGATTATCTGACGATTGTCTTAAACTCGCCCATCGTGCAAATGCAGGCAGAGCGTGATGCAAGCGGAGCGATTATCCAGCATTGGAAACCGTCTGAAATTGAAGCAGTACAGATTCCCGTCTTAGATATGGACATTCAGCAGGAAATTGCCGAAAAAGTTCAGCAATCTTTCTCCCTACGCCGTCAATCCAAACAGCTCTTGGAAAACGCCAAGTACGCGGTTGAAATGGCGATTGAACAGGGAGAGGATAAGGCAATAAAGTGGTTACAAGAACAATGCGATCACCGATAATAATGAGTTGAATTTTTTTGAACTTGAAAAGGCTTAAATTCTATTATCAAGAATCCGCCGTCAACATTATGGGCGGATTCTGCAGAAAGGGAGTAAAAGATTAAATCTTTCACTCCCTTTCTCCTGCTTTTGATAGTTCAGATTGTAATTATCTCGTCTAAAACGATCTCCGTTACTCGCTGGCGGATGTTATTCATACGACCAACTCACGCTAACATATCTGTAGCTTTGAGCTGCTCGGTGAGCCTCGCGCTGCGCCATTTCTGATACAAGCCAAGAAAACATATTTTCCGCTTGCTCGTCCATTTCTGCAAGCCGTTTACCCAGCTTGCCTTTCGTCAGCAGATTGTAGTACAGAACACGGCGTTCAGTCTTGAGCCATCTCCGATACCGCTGCACCCATACTCCAATCTCCGCTTCTTGTTCGGGCGACAACTTCACTGCGGGGAGTAGATAATCACCCTGTTGAATATACTGATCACCCATTTGCTCGAACATTGTCTTGAGCATTTGCAAGACCGACTTTGTTTGATGTAACCTTATTGTATCTTTGACGGTTTCGAATTGCGAATGTACGGATAAACTTTTTATTATAAAAGAGAGGGAGAGAGGTACATTTCTGTACCTCTCTCCCTCTCTTGGCTTTGCTGCACCCATAAGAGTAATTTTCTAACTACTTTCTTATCGTAGGGTGCCACAACGCCCTGCTTTTTTGTACCCATTGGCAATTATTTCTCCCACAAACGCGGCTGATAACCCAATTTTTGCAGCATCTGCATATCGGCTGCGATCGTAATACCGGAGGTGGTCAGCATATCTCCGGAAATTGCGGCGTTGGCGCCGCCAGTGAAGCAGGCTTCGCCTTTATCCGGCAGCAGCCCCCTTCCCCCAGCCAGGCGAATCGAAGCGTCGGGCAGAATAAAGCGAAACACCGCCACCGTGCGCCTGGCCTCATCCGCGCCGATGATTGGATTATCGGCATAAGGAGTGCCGGGTATCGGGTTCAGAAAATTCACCGGCAGTGATTTCACGCTCAGTTCCCGCGCAGTCAGCGCCAGATCTACACGGTCGGCCAAGCTTTCGCCCAGCCCCATAATACCGCCTGAGCAGACCGAAAGCCCCGCCCGTCTGGCAGCCTTAAGCGTAGCGATCTTATCTTCATATGTATGTGTGGTGCATACGCTGGGAAAGTAGGCAGCCGAACTCTCCAGGTTGCAATGCACCCGGCTCGCCCCTGCCGCCTTAAGCTTCACAAAATCCGCCTCGTCCAGCAACCCGAAAGAAACGCAAATTTCCAGCCCCGTCTCGCGCTTCAGCGTGCGGATAGTCTCGCAGACCTGATCAATCTCCTCCGGGGAAAGCCTTTTCCCGGAGGTAACGATGGAAAAGCGCAGCACGCCGCCCGCCTCGTTATGTTTCGCCTCGGCCAGCATACTCGCTGTGTCCAGCAGCGGGTACGCCTCAAGATCGTTATGCGGGTAATGCGCGCTCTGGGCGCAATATTTGCAATCCTCAGTACATTTGCCACATTTGCCGTTAATAATCGTACAGATATCAAAGGCGTCGCCGCAGAAATGCTCGCGCAATTCGTCTGCCGCCGCACAAAGCTCATCCAAATCGGCTATGGCAGGATCAAAAAGATGCAACGCCTCCGCGCGATTGATTTCGCCTCCCGCCAATATGCGATCCTTATATTCCTGGATAATTGACATTTACTCACCTCAATATTGTTAATCTTACCTTGTGAAAAAGTCAACCTTTTCTCCAAGTATAACTGTCCGAGTACAATTTGTCAACACCAAAATATTTTTCAGTAAACATTAGTTCGTATGGTGGACATGAAACCGCCCAATATGATAAAATATTGCCGTGATAGCTGATAAAGAGAGGTAAAACCATGCTGTCAAAGCTGCAAAAATGGCTGGCTGAAAACCCGCACGCCATTGCACTACCAATACTGCTGGGTCTATATCTGTTATGCTTCTTTGCGCTGGATTTCTGGATGCGCGAACCGCGTTTTATCCTGCACAACCCACTGGATGATCTGATACCGTTCAACGAGTGGTTCGCAGGGTTTTATTTCATCTGGTTTGCCGTCTTTCCACTGGCGCTTGTGGCCTTTCTGCTGCTGGATAAGGATGATTTCCAAGAGCTTTGCTTCGTCATCTTCGCTGGAGCGGGAGTATGCTTTCTAGCCTATATCGTACTACCCACCGGGCTGGAATTGCGCCCGGAAACTGTGCCGCGTGATAATCTGGGCACCCGCCTGATGCAGTTTATCTGGCTGATAGATTCGCCTAATAACGTCTGCCCATCACTGCATTGCTCCATCTCAGCAGCCATCGCGCTGCAAACATGGCGCTCCCGCAAGCTGCAATACCGATATTGGCTTAAAACCGCTGTCACCGTGTTGATGCTGCTTATTTGTCTTGCCACCCTGTTCGTCAAGCAACATTCGGTTTGGGACGTAGCGGCGGGCTGGGCGCTGTCGCTTCTGCTGTTCGGCATAGCGGAAGCGTGGCGCAGGCGGCGTGGAATATAATATTGCCAAGCAGCGCAAAACGTGTTAGAATTAGAATAAAATTTCTGCATATTGCAGACCGGCCGCCAAGGGAGGAATTCATCATGGCCAGTCACGTACTCAACGAGATCAACCGCTGTCTGAACTGCCGCAAGCCCGCCTGCCGTGAGGGCTGCCCCATCAACACGCCGATCCCTGAGATGATAGAACTTTTGAAGCAGCACCGGCTGAACGAGGCAGGCGAGCTATTGTTCGCCAATAACCCGTTATCACTGATCTGCTCCGTCGTCTGCGACCATGAAAAACAGTGCGAAGGGCACTGCATACTGGGGCGCACCGGCTCGGCTGTGCAGATAAGCACCATCGAGCATTACATATCCGACACCTGCCTGGATAAAATGTCGATGGAGACAGCGCCTGCAAACGGTATCGCGGTGGCCGTCATCGGCAGCGGCCCGGCTGGGCTCACGGTAGCTATCACCCTCGCCAAGCTTGGTTACAGCGTGACGGTATTCGATTCCAAGAACAAGATCGGCGGCGTTATGCAATATGGCATCCCGGAATTCCGTCTGCCCAAGACAATACTGGCACGCTTCAAACAAAAGCTGGAACAGCTTGGCGTCGGTATCCGCCTGAACACCACCATCGGCAACGCTCTCCGTATCGACGATCTGTTCCGTGATGATTATCAGGCCGTGTTTATCGGCAGCGGTGTCTGGCGGCCGAGAACACTCGGCGTAAAGGGCGAAAGCCGGGGCAACGTGCGCTTTGGACTGGATTATCTCTCCAATCCTGAGCAGCACCAGCTCGGCAAAAACGTCGCTGTTATCGGTATGGGCAACACCGCGATAGACGTAGCGCGCACTGCCTTTCGCCACGGCGCCCAAAAGGTGGTTTTATACTCCAAATCTCTCGTTGCCAAAGCCAGCAAGCGCGATTTAATGTACGCCCAGTTGGACGGGGCGGAGATGGAATTCGGCCTGCAAGTGGTGGAAATCAACGATCTGGGCCCCGTTTTCAGTCAGGTGCTGTTTGACGAGAACGGTCAGCGTACCGGCTTATCCAAAGAGCGCCAGCAGGTTGAGGCCGATTCGGTGATTATCGCCGTCAGCCAGGGACCGCGTCGCCGCCTGGTAGATTCCACAACCGGTCTAGAGGTGGACGAAGACGGCTTTTTGGTGGTAGACGAGTTTGGCCAGACCACCAAAAATATGGTTTTCGCCGCAGGCGACGTGGTGACAGGACCAAAGACTGTGGTCAGCGCCGTTACAGCAGGCAAACGCGTAGCTGCCAATATGCACAGGCTGCTGCAAGAACGGCAGTAACCCCACGCAAATAAAATACTCCTAATTCCATTTTGTGTTCACGGAATATGGTTAGCTTGACCAAATGTAAATTTATTCATCAGGTAACATAGGAAAGAGGCTATTCCAAAATTGGAATAGCCTCTTTCCTGTCAGGCTACCGCTATCAACTAATGGGGCAGTTTCTCATGGGATTTCTCGCCAGTTTTTATCATGGTTGGGCGCTCCTTTCTGCTTGCCGGCATAGAAAATTTTCCCGGCTGTCTTTTGGTGTCAGTATTCAGTTTTCAGGGCATTTACTCAGCCACTATAGCTAAAATGAATACAACCTTTGCTTTCAAATATTTATTAGCTGCTCATAAATCCATTCCGGCGATACGCCCTTAGTCGTAACATCTACAACAATATCCCCATAACGGACACCGAAAGTCATTCTGATTTCGTCTGTGTCGATGTTCTCGTTGATAAAGTAGGATCTGCGGCTGACAGCTTCCAATGTCAGTTCGTCAATATCAAAAATAGGATGGTCTACGACATCAAATAATTCTTCCGGTACGGAATCGGCAAGCGGAAACGAATATAAGTTCTCTGCGGTCTATCTCCTGCTCTACACTATCTGTATCTGATACCAGTTCCAACATTTCATCCAAAACTACCGGCAATTGACCACCGCCTCGTTTGTCCGCAGCATTGCGATTGTAGCGTTTGATTGATAAGTTCCTTGTAATCTTCCCAAGAAAGGTAGAGAGATTTCCCGGCCTGTTCGGCGGAATGGAGTTCCATGCGTTCAAGTATGTATCATTGACACATTCTTCTGCATCTTGTTTGTTTACCAGTATGTTCTTGGCAATCGAAGTACAGTAGTTGCCGTACTTGTCTGCTGTAGCAGGGATTGCCTGCTCACTTCTATCCCAGTATAGTTGGACTATCTGCGCATCATCCATTGAACCCACCTCACTTTCATTTTTACCCTTTCACCTATATACACCACTTTTGAACTCAAATCTTACAAAAATCTCGCAAAAATTTTTATAGCCATGATACCATATTGCACGGATTATCGTGTACAAAAATAGAGCTACCGCCTCTATTCAGATGATAGCTCTATTTTGATGGTTAAACTACCTGTGGAAAATCATCTTTGGCGTATAACCATAAGAAATGCCCATATCCGTTCACTTCTTGGCATCTATTCTTTGTATTCATTTCGATATTCAAGGATTTAGGCCGGGAACACCAAATCGATTTGGCACATAAAATAAAAAAGTGCTTCTTACTCCAGAAGCACTTTTTTATTTGCTTTTCAATCAATAGAAGTGACGGTATAATCCTCGGCCGCCACGGCGCTTTTAAGCTGTTCGTCGCTGACCTCACCGGAGATCGTCACCACAGCCGTGCCGTCAACATGACTGGCCTCGACCTTACTCACACCCGGTAACGCCTCAAGCGCTTTCTTCACGTGCTTCTCACAATTACCGCACATCATGCCATCAATGTGTAAAACCTTTTCCATTTTAGGTTCCTCCTTAATTAGCGTTGTATTTTTCAGTGCAATTTCTGCCCGATCAGTCGGCGGATACATCTTAAACGTGTTTAACCTAAGAGCATTGGTCACCACGCAGAAGCTGGAAAGACTCATGGCCGCCGCCGCGAACATCGGGTTCAGCTGCCAGCCGAACAGAGGAATGAATACGCCAGCCGCCAACGGTATGCCCGCCGCGTTATAGGCAAAAGCCCAGAACAGATTTTGTTTGATCGTCCGCAGCGTTGCACGGCTCAAGCGCACCGCCGCCGCCACATCAGCCAGACTGTTCTTCATCAGCACCACGTCCGCCGCGTCGATGGCGACATCAGTTCCGGCGCCGACAGCCACGCCCAAGTCCGCCGCAGCCAGCGCCGGAGCGTCGTTAATACCGTCACCTACCATGACAACTTTGCCGAGCTTACCAAGCTGGCGCACGATTTGCTCCTTGCCGGCAGGCATAAGTTCAGCAAACACCTCGTCCACCCCGGCCTCGCGCCCGATAGCAGCCGCTGTGCGCTCGTTATCGCCCGTCAGCATCACCACCCGACAGCCCAGCTGCTGCAATTCACGGATAGCGGCGGGGCTTCCCTCTCTTATCACGTCTGCCACGGCTATTATACCCAGCAGCCGCCCGTCATACGCAAAAAGCAGCGGCGTTTTGCCCGCGCCTGCCAGTTCCTCCGCTTTCTGACGCGCCGCCTGCGGCAATGCAGTCTCTCCGCTGATATACGCCAAGCTACCGCCCAGCAGCTTCTTACCGTTTAACGTGCCGCTTAAACCCAGCCCCGGTAAAGCGGTAAAATCCTCCGCCTGTGCAGATATCAGACCTTCCGCCTGCGCCCGGCGCACCACTGCACTCGCCAGCGGGTGTTCGCTTTTAACCTCCAGCGCCGCAGCCAGCCGCAGCAACTCCTGCGCGGCGACGCCCTGCTCCGGCAGAATATCCGTCACCGCCGGCTCACCGCGGGTAATCGTTCCTGTCTTATCCAGCGCCACGATAACCGCTTTGCCCATTTCCTCCAGCGATGCGGCCGTCTTAAACAGAATGCCCGCCTTGGCGCCCATACCGCTGGCTACCATGATCGCTACCGGCGTAGCCAGCCCCAAAGCGCAGGGGCAGCTGATTACCAGCACCGATATGCCCCGCGCAAGCGCGAAGCCCACGCTTTCACCCACAGCCAGCCAGACGACCGCCGTCACCAGAGCAATCGCAATAACCGCCGGCACAAACACGCCGGAAACTCTGTCCGCCAGTTTGGCGATTTCGGCCTTAGTTGCCGCCGCGTCGCTAACCAGCCGAATGATCTGTGCCAGCGTCGTATCCTCGCCCACTCGGGTGGCACGGCAGGTCAAATGCCCGGATTGGTTGACCGTGGCAGCAGAAACCGCGTCGCCGGGGGCTTTCTCCACCGGTATACTCTCCCCGGTCAACGCCGCCTCATTCACCGCGCTGGCGCCCTGCAAAACCTCTCCGTCAACCGGGATATGCTCGCCCGGCCGCACGATAAAGACGTCGCCCTGCCGCACATCCTGCACCGGCACGTCCTGCTCCACGCCGTCTTTCAATACCACCGCCATGGTAGGCGAAAGACGCAGCAAGCTTTGCAGCGCGTCCGTCGTCTTACCTTTCGAACGCGCCTCCAGCATTTTGCCCAGTGTTATCAACGTCAAAATAGTGGCGGCAGATTCAAAATATAACTCATGCAGATAAGCTGCCTGGGCGGAAGCTTCAGCCACCGTCATCATAAACATTACGCACAAGCTGTAAACAAACGCCGCCGCCGCGCCCAGCGCCACCAGCGTATCCATATTTGGCGCGCAATGCAACAGCCCCTTAAAGCCGGAAATAAAAAATTTTTGATTAATTACCATAACGATAACAGTCAACAACAGTTCCGCCAACGCCATGGTGATCGGGTTATCCGCCAGCACCCCAGGCAGCGGCAGATTTAGCAGCATATTCCCCATCGTGCCGTACATCAACACCAGCCAAAAGCCCAGCGAGCACAGCAAGCGCGCCATCAGCCGCGGCGTTTCAATATCCTTAAGGGAATCCTGATTCGCAGATGCCGTTTGCGCCGCAGCGCACTCCACTGCGGCATCATAGCCGGCCGCGCGCACAGCCGCAATAATTGCTTCGCTCGTCGCCTCACCCTCTACGCCCATAGAGTTGGTGAGCAGGCTAACCGTGCAGGAGGATACGCCCGGCACATTTGACACAGTCTTTTCTATCCGGCTGCTACAGGCTGCACAACTCATGCCCATAACCTTAAATTTCCGCAATATGATCCAGCCCCCTAACCGACAATTATTACCTACCTTTTCGATAAGTATACTAAGTTTTGGTATCTATGTCAAGGGGCATGGATTACATCAATTTGGCTACCTCGGTATAAACATCAGCCGGGTCAGCGGCAAAGCGGGTCTTTTGCGGCAAAATCAGCGTCACGCAGCAGCCATTGCCGGGCGCACCTGAGACTTCCATACGCCCGCCGTGCAGTTGAATGATCGCCTCGCTGATAGCAGTGCCCAGACCATGCCCGCCGTTAGCAGACGTATAGAAAGGCTCAAAGAAACGCCGCTGCTGTTCTTCGGTCAATCCCACGCCATTATCACTGATACTTAGCCGTACCTCCGCGTTCGCCGCGTTCCAGCGTGTTATAATGGTTATCTCACCCCAAAACCTTGGCTCGCTTTCCCGCCTGGCAATGATAGCCTGCTCGCTGTTCATCACGCAGTTAATCAGAACCTGCTTAATGCGGGTGCGGTCGAGCTTCAGCCTGGGCAGACTCTCGTCCAGATCAGCGTTCAATTCCACCCGCTTAAGGCGGCATTCACCTTGCAGCACCGGCAGCACCTCCGACACCAAATCGTTCAACTGATAGGCCGTCACGTTATGTTCCTGCCGGCCCATGCCCATAAAGCCGTACAGCAGTTCATTGGAACGCACCACCTCGTCGTTGATAACGCGCAGATGCGCCTGCACGGAGGGATCGTCGGGATAGCTGGCCTGCATTATCTGCACCGAGCCGCTGAAAAGCTGCAGACTGTTTTTCAATTCATGCGCCACGCCTGCGGCCACCTTGCCCATCTGGGCGAACGGCAGATTGGCCTCGTATTCACGCAAGATTTCCTGCTGATAGTTTTTATCTGAGGCCTGGGCGGCCTTTTCATCCATCAAACGCACCAGAAATGTTCCCTCGCCCGGCTCAGCCTTGGTGAGCGGCTGTGCGCTCACCAGCAGACGGTTCTTGCCGCTTCTAAGCTTCAGAGTTCCCGCAAAACCAAGCCCCTCTGAAAGAGCATTATCCAGTTTAGCCATCGTCTGCACATCCAAACTGACGTTGGAGAGTGCCGCTGAAAGAAAACCGCCCGGCAGATCCTGCTTTATACCCAGCGTCTCGCGCCAAAGCCGCGGCGTGGCCGCAAGCACTCTGCCATCACCATCCACGATAGCCAAGTCCAGCGGAAGTACCGCCCAAATCGCGCTGAACAGCGTCTGTGTTTTGATGATCTCGCTTAATACACCGGAAAGCGCCTCCGGTCTTAAGTCCATATCAGCCAGTTCACCGCTGATTTTCTGCTCTAAGGTTTGTTTCATGCTTCGTGCTCCTCTTTTCCCCGTCCGGTTTTTCTTAAACCTTATTTTTCCGCAAAATCGCCGCCAAACCTGCCCCAAAACGTCAAAAAAATCAGGTAAATTGCGAGGTTAATCGGCAACTTACCCGTTTTTCCGCATGTCAGTCGGTCACCAGCTCGTCCATTGGCCGGTCAAACTGCTCTACGGGCAGTTCCGGCAGCACCTGCCATTTATATGCTATGCCTATCACCCGCGCCCCCGCCGAAAGCTTCGGCAGAAAGCGGTCGTAATACCCTTTGCCGTGACCCAGCCGGTTAAGCCGCACATCAAACGCCACCCCCGGCGCCAGCACCACGCCGATATCCGCCGGATTCACCTCCGGCGTACCGAGCGGCTCATAAACGCCAAGCGCCACCTTGATCCGCTCGTCGCCTTTGCGGTACAGCGACGCCCGCATTTCACCCGGTACAAGACCAAACGTGCGCGGCACGGCAAGTTGCCGCCCGCTCTGCCACAGCCGTTCGTGAAGCAAAGTCAGATCAACTTCCCGCCCATAGGCAAGATAACTCAAAACTACTCCAGAGGGATATTGCTCCAACCGCCGCCATAGCCGGGCACAAATTATGGCGCTGGCCTTCTGCTGCTCCTCCGGCGTAACCAACCGCCGCATTGAGAGCATTTGCCGCCGAACTTCTTTTTTATCCATAGTCACCTCACGCATAAAAATAAAGCGGCAGATTAGCCTCCGCGTTCAGCGAAAAATCAGCGAACTCGCCCCGAGCAAATTTACCCAGCGCCGCCGCCCCGATCATCGCCGCATTATCGGTGCAGAATTTGGGCGAGGGATAAATTACCCGCATTTCCGGCGCCAAGCTCTGTACACGTTCATGCAACGCTTGGTTGGCCGCCACGCCGCCCGCCAGCACTATCGTATCACGTTCATATTCCCGAGCTGCCCGCACGGCCTTTTCCGCCAGTACACGCACGATAGCCTCCTGTGCTGAAGCCGCCACGTCCGCCACGCGATATGTTTCGCCTTTCATCTGCTTTTGGTTCAGGAAATTCAGCACGGCGGATTTTAGCCCGCTGAAACTGAAATCATACGTTCCCTCCAGCCACGCCGAGGGAAAATCATAAACCGGCTCGCCCGTCAAGGCCGCCTGCTGAATAGCAGGCCCACCGGGATACGTAAGCCCCAGCGCCCGCGCGATTTTGTCAAATGCCTCGCCTGCAGCGTCATCGCGGCTCTGCCCCAGCAGCTTATAATAGCCCGGCTTTTCGGCCAGCGCAACCCCGCTGTGGCTGCCGGAGACCACCAGCGCCAGATAGGGAAATTCAAGCTCCGGGTGTTCCAGAAAAGGCGCGTTTATATGCCCCTCCAGATGGTGCACCGCAATCAGCGGCAGCCCCGCGGCAAACGCCAGAGCTTTGGCATAGCTGACGCCAACCAACAAAGAGCCGATAAGCCCAGGGCCCTGCGTCACCGCCACTGCGTCCAAGTCGGCCAGCGCCAGATTCGCGTCCAGCAGGGCACGCCGCACCACCGGCACCACAGCATTAAGATGTTCGCGGCTGGCAATTTCCGGCACCACGCCGCCATAAAGCTGATGGACAGGTATCTGCGTCGCCTCCACGTTGGAAAGCAGCTGGTAACCGTCCGTTATCACCGCAGCTGCCGTTTCGTCGCAACTGCTTTCAATCGCCAGAATCTTCACCATATGCCGCACCCTCCGTTAGTATTTTTTAAGTTCGCAACCCATCAGCAACGCATCCTCATGGTTGTCCTCATAATAGCCAGGGCGATGTCCGTTAACCGTAAAGCCACATTTGGCGTAAAGCGCCTGTGCCGCGGCATTGCCCGCCCGCACCTCCAGATTGACCCGGCAGCAGCCCAAAATCGCCGCCATATCCAAAAGGCCGGAAAGCAGCTGATAGCCCAAGCCCTCGCCGCGCCAAGGCCTGGCCACCGCTACATTGTTGATCTCCGCCGCATCCAGCACCTGCCAGAACCCGGCGTAACCGAGCAGCGTTTCCTCCCGCACCAGCAGCAAAACGTGCGAGATGGGGCGCGCTATTTCTGCCCGGTAAGCCGTCTCGCTCCATGGTTCGGCAAACGCCTCATTTTCAATCGCCAGCAGCTGGGGCAAATAAAGCGCCGCGTTCGACTCGCACAATTCCAGCAGCATTTCACCATCAAGGCTCATTTGTCCGCCTCCGCCGCAAGTTTTGCATTGCGGTTGCGCTCCGCCTCGGAAAGCCGCAGATAAAACGCTTCTGCCCGCTCCGGCGGCAGCGCATCCTCTTGTCTTTTGCCAGCCAGAAAAGCACAGCCCAGCGCTCCGAACAGCCGCCGTTCCGGCGGTGCGATAAGAACCGCCCCCGGCAGTTCTTGCCGCATTTGTGCAATATATAAGTCCGCCGCATCACCGACAAAAATCACCTGATGCGGTGAATTGCCAGACAAAAATTCTCGCAGTTTTTCGGCCAGAGCCTGCGGCGAAAGCGCGGCAGGCAGCCAAATCTCCGCCCCCTCCGGCGTATAAAGCGCAGTATAGACTTCATTACGCCGCGCGTCCAGCACCGGGCAGATGTATGCGCCCATGCCGCGCACGGCATAAGCCTCCGCCTCCAGCGTGGAGACAGGCAGCAGCTTGATACCCCGCCCCTCAGCCAGTCCTTTGGCCGTTGCCAAACCAATTCGCAGCCCGGTAAAAGAGCCAGGGCCATTGGTCACCGCTATCAAATCAATATCCTGCATAGTCAGAGCAGCTGCGTCCAGCATGGCGGCAAGCTGCGGCAGCAGGCGCTGCGAATGGGTCAAACCCACGTTCAAACAAGCCGAAGCCAGCAATTTATCCCCCTCGGCCACCGCCAGTGAAAGCCCCTTGCCGGCCGCGTCAATTCCTAAAATTTTCGCCATCGGATAACGCCTCCTCCAGCCAAATTTGCTCGCCATACGCAGCAATTTCAATATCCCGCCATTCCTCTCCTGCTCCGTCCAAGCGTCGGATCAGGCGAATATCCAGCCTATCCTCCGGCAGTTCCTCCGCCAGCACCTCCGGCCATTCCACCAGCACCACAGCGAGCCCATCAAAATATTCCCAAACGCCACGTTCCCACACCTCATCAAGACTGGCAAGGCGGAACAAATCCATATGTACCAGCGGCAGCCGACCGCCGCCATATTCATTAACAATCGTAAAGGTGGGGCTGGTTACCGGTTCGCAAACGCCAAGCCCCGCCGCAAATCCCTGCGAGAACAGAGTTTTGCCTGCGCCCATCTCGCCCCAAAGAGCAATAAACGCTCCCGCAGGAACATGCTCGCCCAGACGGCGGCCGAAATTAAACGTGTCCTCCGGGGTATAAGCCGAAATCTTCTGCATATTCACACTGCCATTTCCAAATAATAATGCGCGTTCCCAAAGCTGCGGAACACGCATTAAGTATACTACTTTTGACGGGCAAAGCTCAAGCCCCTTTGGCCAATTTTCCCAAAATCATAGCGCGCAGGCCGCCGCAAAAGATGCCAAAAGCTTCCGTCCTGCCGCCAGACGCTCCGGGTGCCATTGCACACCCAGAGCAAAACGCCTCTCCGGCAGCTCTATCCCCTCGATAAGACCGTCCATAGCATAGGCGCAAGCTCTTAACCCTTCGCCCAGCAGCCTGATACCCTGATGATGATGGCTATTCACACGCATTTTAGCCGGCGCTTCACCGTAAATTTCCGAGAGTTTACCCCGGCAGACAACATTATGCCAACCGCAGGCCATATCCGCCGTCTGCCAGTGTGAGACGTTACCGCCTCGCTCCTGCAAATTTTGCCAGAGCGTACCGGCAAGAGCCACATTAAGCACCTGCATACCCCGGCAGATACCCAGCAGCGGCAGATCTGCCGCCAGCGCCGCCCGGCAGAGAGCGATCTCCCACAAATCACGCACCGCGTCTACCTCGCCAAGGTCGCTATGCGGCTCCTCGTTCCAAAGCAGCGGATGCGGATCGCCCCCGCCGGAAAGTACAATGCCGGAGATTCCCTCTGGCAGCACAAAATCGCCCGTTTGCGGCGGGAGAATCACCCCGTGCAGCCCCACATCATTTAATGCTTTCAAATATGCCGCAGAGAGCATAAAATCCTCACACTGCCGGCCGCAGGTCACGCCAACAAAACACATCTTCCACCCCTCCCCGGCAATTATATGCCGCGTTGGGAGTCAATATTCCGCCATTTAAGTTGTGGGAACAATACCCATGCTTATCTCCATCGCATGATCAATGCGTGACATTGTAATTTCGTTCAAACAAGCCACTTTCTGCTGCAGGCGCACCTTGTCAATGGTGCGTATCTGCTCAGCCAGCACTACCGAATCACGCGACAGGCCTGATTCACGGCGGGAAATCTCCACATGTGTGGGCAGCTTGGCCTTGCTCAGTTTGGAAGTTATAGGAAGTATTATAGTAGTCGGGCTGAAATTGTTGCCCACGTCGTTCTGCACCACCAGAACAGGGCGCACGCCCCCCTGTTCGCTGCCCTGCACCGGATTCAGCTCAGCAAAAAATATATCTCCCCGTTTCAGCGACATTTTGCTCACTCCCACAGATTTTGGCAGGCCGGCCTTATGTACGGCTATTCAGACCCGCTCTTATCCATGATACTCCCCATGAAAGGAGGAAAATATACTCGCCAAAATCCACCGCATTCTCCCATAAAAAACGCCCAGCCAAAAAGCGGCAGGGCGTTTGTATTAAAGTTTGATAAACTCACTGACCGGCTGGAAAAATTCCTTCTGCACAGCCTGCAAATTAGCGGATGCCGCCTCCTCGTCCACGCCGCTGACACAGAAATAGAAACGGAGCTTCGGCTCAGTGCCGCTGGAACGTACCTTGATAAAACCGCCTCCCGCCGCAAAAGTCAGCCCTAACATATCCACCTGGGGAAAATCAAGCGGCTTCACTTTGCCGTTTATCAGCTGCTCACCCCGCGCATAATATTCCCGGGAGGCCACATTGAGCCCGCCCAGAGTATCACGTCTGTCCGCCGTCAGCCGTTGCAGGATTTCCCGCATTTGCTCCCGGCCGTCAATACCGGGGAAACTGCGCGCCACCTGCGCGTCCAGATAATAGCCAAACTCCTGATACAGCCCGCGCAGCACATCTAACAGCGTCTGCCCCTGAGCGCGGTAATAAAGCGCCGCCTCGGCCACCAGCGCCGCCGCTATCACCGCATCTTTATCACGGGCATAAGTACCTTTCAGATAACCCAGACTCTCCTCAAAGCCGAACAGAAAATCCTGCTCGCGCCCGTCATCTTCCAGCAGCTTGATCTGTTCTCCTATATACTTAAAGCCAACAGGCACATCCTTAATGGCAACGCCCAGCGACTGCACCACACGGTTAGCGAGCGCGGTGGAAACTACGCTTTTCAACACCAGCGCATTTTCAGGCAAAATCCCCAGTTCACTCTCACGCTTGATGATATAATAAGCCAGCAGTACGCCAACCTGATTGCCGGAAAGCCGCAGATATCCGCCCTCCGGCTGCCGGCAGCAAACGCCAAGGCGGTCAGCGTCCGGATCGGTGGCCAACAGCAAATCGACAGGTTGCCCCGTGTTCTGCTCAATATCGGCCGCCAGCTGTTCAGAAAGCGCCCATGCCCCCGCGTCCTCCGGATTCGGCACGGTCACAGTGGCAAATTCCTCATCCGGTTCAGCCTGTGCCGCCACGGTGTACAGATTTTTAAAGCCGATTTCCATCAAAATACGCTCCACCGGCCTGCGCCCCGTACCGGAAAGCGGCGTATAAACTATGTTGAGTTCGCCGCCCTTAGCCGCGCAAAGTTCCACATTCAGAAGCTGCTCTTTCACCTTGGCGGTATATGCGTCATGCAGCGTTCCGCCCAACATTTCCAGCAAATCGCGCTTTTTCGCCTCATCCAGCGGCATTTCCGCCACTTCCCAGGAGTTGCGCTCGGCCATTTTGGCTATTATCTTATCCGCCTGTTCCGGCGGCAGCTGGCCGCCGTCCTCCCAGTAGACTTTATAACCGTTATACTGCTTGGGATTGTGGCTGGCTGTCACCATAATACCAGCCATAGCCTGAGTATACCGCACCGCAAATGAAAGCACCGGCGTAGGAGCCAGCTCCGAGAAAAGATACGCCTTTACGCCATTGGCCGCCAGCACACCCGCCGCAGCAGACGCAAACTCACGGGAAAAACGCCGCGAATCATAGGATATTGCCACGCCGCGCGCCGCTCCGCCATGCTCAATTACGGTATCCGCCAGCGCCTGAGTCAGCCGCCGGATCAGATAAATATTCATGCGGTTAGTGCCGATACCCAGCTCGCCCCGCATGCCTCCCGTGCCGAATTCCAAATCACAGTAAAAACGGTCGGTGATCTCTTTTTCATCGGTCAAATTCTTCAGTTCTGCCCGATCCGCCTCCTTAAGAAACGGCGCTTCCAGCCACTCCTGATAGCGTTTGGCAGCCTCCCTGCTCAGCATAAAATCCCCTCCTTATTAGACAAAACGCCGCATATATGCTAAACTGTTATTATCAAACTAACATACTCAAACCTTACTATTATAATTCTAAACAAATCACAGCAAAATAGCAACCGCAAACGCGGTTTTTTTACATTCTTTTAACCAGGAGGTTATAATGACCCAGATTTTAACACTGGATATCGGCGGCAGCAAGACGCAAATCACGCTTTGGCAGTGTACCTGCGCCGCGCCGATATTACAGAAAACAGCCGCATTCCCCACCGATTATGCCAGCGAACAGAAGCTGATCACCCGCCTGCACCAATTTCTGACTGACACCTGCGACCTCGAGGCCACTGCTGTTGCCTTTGCCGGAGCAGAAAGAGCAGACGGCACGCTGCGCCTGACCAACAACCCCTGCACGCTGGACGTTAGCAGGCTGAGGCAGGCATTGCCCTCAGGCAGCCGTCTCACCGTGCTGAACGATCTGGCAGCGCTGGCGCACGCAATAAATTGGCTGCCGGGAACAGCGCTGAAAAATCTAAACCCACAGGCGGAGCACAGCCAAACCCGCACCGTAAAGCTGGCCGCCGCCTGCGGCACCGGCTTCGGGGCAGCGGCACTTCTCCCCGGCGGGCAGGCCATACCCACCGAAGCAGGGCATTGCCGCTTTGCCCCGGCCAATGCCGCTCAAGCTGCTTTATGCGCCAGTATCGGTAGCAATATCACCAATGAAACGCTGCTTTCCGGCGCTGGGCTTTCACGCATCTATACAGCGCTCAGCCCGGACTCGCCACCATTGCCCCCGGACGCTATTAACGCCCTGGCAACGGAGGGCGACGCACTGGCTTTGCAGACTGTTCGGCTATTCAGCGGCTGTATGGGATCAGCGCTGGGCAATTTGGCGCTGGTTACGCTGTGCAGCGGCGGCGTGTATCTGGCGGGCGGCGTCTGCCAGAAGCTCGCCCCCCTGCTGGACGAGGCAGCAATCATTGATAGTTTTGTTATCCCCGGTCCGTTCGCGGCGGCGCTGGCCAAAATCCCCATCTATTTGATCACCGACCCGGCAGCAGTATCCCTGGGCGCGGCAATCTACGCCGACCGTATGCTGCTGGGCTGAAACCGCCTTTTCTTTTCTGTAATCTCATTGACAAGAGTACGAAACAGGACTAAAATAAAAGATACAGAACGGAATACTTGCAGGAGGAGTGAATATGGACAACATGGCCAATAAGCAGTTAGAAAGCCTGAATCAGCAATTCAATGAGTTTTTTGAGATCTACCGTCAGGCAATTAATCGATGTGGCGTTTCAGAGAATGAGTTTTGGATCTGGTATTCTCTGATCATGTTTGAGGGAGAACAATCTCAGAAAGAAATCTGCAAGGTCTGGTCGCTCTCCAAGCAGACAGTCAACACACTGGTCGCGCAGATGGTACGGAAAGGATATGCTTTTCTGGAGGTGGTTCCCGGTACCAGAAACCGCAAAAATATCCATCTGACCGCAACAGGACAGGCCTATGGCAAGAGTATCGTCCTGCCAATGACCGAAGCGGAACAGCGGGCGTTTCAGCAGATACCCCCGGATGACCGGCTCACGTTCCTGCGCATTCTCAGACAGTATATAACCTTTCTGAAAGATGAGTTCCGGGAAAACTCCGGCTCTCACACATCCTTGGAGCTGCCAGCAAAAAGTACTGATGGAAAGCCTATGAATCTCCTATTCGCCATCAACCACAAATATATACCACTATTGCTCAGCTGCCTCCACTCCATCCAGATACGGGGCGGAGGCGGACGTTATCAGGTCTATGTCCTGCATTCCGACTTAACGGACGAAATGAAAGAATCGGTTCAGCAAGCGGCCGGAACTCCGTTCCAATTCCAGTTCATCCATGTTCCGGAAAATCTATTCGCAGGTTTTCCGGAAACAGCACGGTATCCGAAACAAATCTATTACCGCCTGGCAGCGCCCCTGCTGCTCCCCGGCGATTTGGATCGTGTGCTTTATCTGGACGTGGATACGGTGGTGATCAACCCGCTGACGCAGCTTTACCATACCGATTTTGCTGGTAACTGGTTTGCAGCCTGCACACATACCGGTGATTTTTTGCAGAAGTTTAATAAATTCCGTCTGAAAATTGAAAAAGATGTTCCCTATATCAACACCGGGGTCATGCTGATGAATCTCCCGCAGCTCCGGCAGCATTTGGATCTGGACCAGATACGGAAGTATGGACTCGAGAACCAACGCTTGCTTGTCCTCCCTGATCAGGACATTCTGACTGCGCTCTACGGGGATAGAGTAAAGATTCTTGACACCCTGCTCTACAACATAAACGACAGAATCCTGGCTTTCTACAACGCCAACCCAGCCAACCCCACGCTGAATCTCAAGTGGGTGCGTGAAAACAGCGTGGTCATTCACTATTTTGGCAAGAACAAGCCATGGGAGCCCCATTATATCGGAATCCTGGATACTTTCTATCACGAATATGGCCTGCCGTTAAAATCCGACACCAAGAAATAACCTTTGCTATAACATCATCAGCGAAATATATTTTTGCTGGAGCCAGTAACGCAGAGATACCGTTTTGGTGTACGCTCTATGTTATCTATCGCCGTTACTTTAATCTCCTGCAACACGATCTTTAGCGGTATATTGAACTTTGAGTAAAGGCTGCCACAGAAATTCTGTGGCAGCCTTTACTGCTTTGAACGATTCTAATGTTGTCCTTGTGGGAAACGCGCCTTCATACCATCCTGTTTTTATTTCATAGCATTCATGTGCCGCAGCAGCATGAAACAAAGCAGCCCAGCCAACAGGCAGAATATCAGCACCGCCAGCGTCATCAGCGGGCTTGCCGCTAACGGCATCGGCAGGTTCATGCCGAAAAAGCTGGTAATAAACGTCGGCACGGCCACCATCAGAGTTATAACCGTCAGAAAGTTCATCACCTTGCTCAGGTTATTGTTGGATATTGAAGCCAGTGCGTCCATCGAGTTTTTCAAAATCGTGGTGTAAATGTCGGCCATCTCCACCGCCTGCTTGTTCTCAATGATCACGTCGTCCAGCAGATCGCGGTCTTCCTCATACATTCTGATAGTACGGGTGCGAAACAGCTTTTCCATCACCTTGTCATTCGCACGCAACGACGTGGTGAAGTATACCAAGCTTTTTTGCAGATTCAGCAGCCCGTTCAGATCTTCGTTGTTCATCGTCTGGCGAAGTCTTACTTCCAACGCCTCATAACGGCGGTTGATGTCGCGCAGCGAGCGCAGATAGATATTGGTCTGCAACTGTAATATCTGTAATATCAGACGCGTTTTTTTGAATGTGGCGGCAGATTTGATACGCCCGCCCGCGAAGTTGCGGTAAAGCTCCAGATCCGTCAGACTTACGGTAACAATATACTCGTCATTCAGCACAATACCAAGCGGCACGGTATCATAAATCACAGCGGCGTTGGTAGTTATTGGCACATTGATAATAATAAGTATCTGGCCGTCGTCGCTTTCCACGCGGGCCAGCTCCTCATCATCCAGGGGATAGCGGATAAAATCCTCGTCAATGCCCGTCTGCTCGCTAACCTGGCGGATCTCCTCCGGCGTGGGGTTAACGAGGTTTATCCAGTCGCCCTTCTGCATTTGCTGCACCTCGCCCATTATCTGATTTTCACCGATAAGCGGAGTACGATATATTGTCAGCATACGGCATTCCTCCTTATGTCAGGGGAAAGCCTTAAAAGCAGCGGCGGCTCGCCCCCTGTTTTTTGGTTATTCGATAAATACTTCCAGGGTCGCCCTCCACAGCTTTCACCTCTTTCAGTCAGAATTACTGGGCAATTCAGCCCGTACACTTTATAATAACTCTATTTTTGGGCTTTTACCAGCCCTTTTTGGCAAAAAATTGGCTTTGACGCTGATTTTTTTTTCAAACTATGCTATACTTAGTTTATCAAGCACAGAAAAAGGAGCCTATTACATATGAAAACTATTGCAATTATTCTGGCAGCAGGTAAAGGTACGCGTATGAAATCTAAACTGCCCAAAGTGCTGCATAAAGCAGGCGGGCGCACCATGCTGGCGCAAGTACTGCACCAGGTACGTTCAGCTGGCATTGATGATTGCTGCATAGTTGTCGGCCACGGCGCGGAGGAGGTGCGCCAAAGCCTACCCCGAGCGGAAAATCTGCATTTTGCCTTGCAAATGCCGCAGCTCGGCACCGGCCACTGCGTACAGCAGGCGTTGCCCCATATCCCCGCCGATTGCGAAGCTGCTCTGATCGTCTGCGGCGACACGCCGCTATTGACGGCAGAAACACTGCAAAATATGCAGGAAGAATTCTGCAAAACCGGGGTGGATGGCCTGATCCTCACCGCCCAAATGCCCGACCCCACCGGCTATGGCCGCATTATCCGCAGCAACAACGGCAGCGTCTCTGAAATCGTTGAAGAAAAAGACGCCACGCCTGCGCAAAAAGCAATAACGGAAATCAACACCGGAGCGTATATCTTCAAATTTCCGGTGCTGAAGAATGCGCTTGCCCGGCTTACCAACAATAATGCTCAGGGCGAATACTACCTGACCGATGTTATCAAAATTATCGCTGCAGACGGTGGGAACATTGACTCCTTTACCACACCCGATCCGGTGGAGACAACCGGTGTAAATGACCGGACGCAGTTGGCATTTGCCGCCGCTGAGCTATACCGTCGCAAGGCACGAGAGCTGATGCTTGCCGGCGTGACGCTTATCAACCCGGCCGCATGCTACATCGACCAGCAAGTGACAGTTGGACAGGATACCGTAATCTACCCCGGTTGTCAGTTGAGAGGCGATACGCATATCGGCGCAAATTGTGTTATCGACAGCGACTGTATCATTACCGACAGCATACTGGGCGCAGGCTGCCATCTTACCAAATGCGTGCTGACTCAGGCAGCGGTAGGCGATAACGCCAATATCGGCCCCTTCGCCTATCTACGCCCCGGCACAAAATTAGGCAATAACGTAAAAATCGGCGACTTTGCCGAGATCAAAAACTCTGTTATCGGCGAC
Organism: Candidatus Avidehalobacter gallistercoris; assembly: GCA_018715045.1. Classification (GTDB taxonomy): domain Bacteria; phylum Bacillota; class Dehalobacteriia; order UBA4068; family UBA4997; genus Avidehalobacter; species Avidehalobacter gallistercoris. The sequence continues at coordinate 56,845 of DVMH01000022.1, read as the reverse complement.
GGCAGCAAGGTGCCTCACCTATCTTACATCGGCGACACCGATATGGGCGGCGGCGTCAATATCGGCTGCGGCACGATAACCTGCAACTATGACGGCGTCAGCAAACATCGCACAACCATCGGCGACGACGTTTTCATCGGCAGCAATACCAATCTCATTGCCCCGGTAACGGTGGGCACGGGGGCGTTCATAGGCGCAGGCAGCACCATCACGCGTGAAGTCGCCCCCGGAGCGCTGGCGGTAGAACGCTCGCATCAAAAGGAAGTCAAAGGCTGGGCTGAGAAAAAAAGCCCCAAGGCGCTGGCCGCAAAAAAAGCAGCGAAATAAATTGCGGATTTCCGCTAAATTTGTACTTCATTTTAGAGGAAAAAGACGAATTTTGCGGAATGTTATATATGTATAAAAGTCTGTCCTCCGGACAGCGCATTTTGGTTATTTTATAGGGGAGGTATTAGTAAACATGAGTGGTTCCGCATTAAAGATTTTTACGGGCAACGCTAACCCGGCGCTGGCCACGGAAATCGCCAATTATCTGCAAATAAAGTTGGGGTCGGCCAAGGTATCCCGCTTTAAGGACGGCGAGGTGCGTCTGGAGATCGGCGAAAGCGTGCGCGGCAACGACGTTTTCATCATTCAATCCACCTGCACCCCGGTCAACGAAAGCCTGATGGAGCTTTTGATCATGGTAGACGCGATGAAGCGCGCTTCGGCCAGCTCGGTAACAGCGGTTATTCCGTATTATGGCTATGCCCGGCAGGAGCGCAAGCAAAAGGCGCGCGATCCGATCTCAGCCAAATTGGTGGCCAACCTGTTGACAGCCGCCGGCGCGGACCGTATGGTGGCGGTGGATCTGCACACCAACGCAATTCAGGGCTTCTTTGATATTCCGGTGGATCATCTGCCAGCCGTGCCCATCCTGGCGGAATATTATAAAAGAAAAAACATTGACAATCTGGTGGTGGCCTCGCCTGATATCGGCGGCGTGACCCGCGCCCGCAATCTGGCGGAGCGGCTGAACTGCTCGCTGGCAATCATTGATAAACGCCGCCCAGAGCCAAATAAATCAGAGGTTATGGGTGTAATCGGCGATGTTTCCGGCAAGAATGTTATTATGGTGGACGATATGATCGACACGGCAGGAACGATCTCACAGGGCGCCAACTTCCTGCGCGACCAGGCGGGCGCCAACGAGGTTTACGCCTGCTGCACCCACGCTATTTTCACTCCGCCCGCACTGGAGCGCATTAACGCATCGGCGCTCAAGGAGGTGCTGACTACCAATACCATTCCGCTGCGTCCTGAGATCTGCGGCGAAAGCAATAAAATCCAGACGGTTTCCATCGCCCCCCTGTTAAGCGAAACCATCCTGCGTATTCACGAGAATATGTCAGTCAGCCGTCTGTTTGACTAAATTCTGAAGGAGCAATTTGTTTCATGACAAGCAACGTATACGATTTACTGGAAGAACGCGGCTTTATCGAGCAATACACCGACCCCGGCGTACGTGACCTGCTGGGGCGCGAAAGCGTGACGTTTTACATCGGCTTCGACCCCACGGCGGATAGCCTGCATGTCGGCCATTTTATTCAAATCATGGTAATGGCGCATATGCAGCGGGCGGGGCATCGCCCTATCGCTCTGTTTGGCGGCGGCACCGGCATGATTGGCGACCCCTCTGGCCGCACCGATATGCGCAAAATGATGACCCAGCAGACCATTTTGGACAATATCGCCAAATTCAAAAAGCAGATGAGTCGTTTTATTGACTTTGACAGCGATATCCCCAACCGCGCCATTATGGTAAATAACGGAGACTGGCTGCTGAGCTTGAATTACGTCGATTTTATCCGTGAGGTGGGAGTGCATTTCTCTGTCAATCGAATGCTGGCGGCGGAATGTTTCAAAAACCGCATGGAACGCGGTCTGTCGTTTTTCGAGTTCAACTATATGCTGATGCAGAGCTATGACTTTGTGATGTTGCAGCGCAAGTATAACTGCCAGATGCAAATGGGCGGCAATGATCAATGGAGCAACATCATTGGCGGAGTCGAACTGAATCGCCGTATGGACGGCAAACAGGTCTACGGACTGACGTTTAAGCTGCTGACCAACAGCCAGGGCAAGAAAATGGGCAAAACTGAAAGCGGCGCCCTCTGGCTGGACGCTAACAAAACCTCACCCTACGAATTTTATCAATACTGGCGCAACATCGACGACGCCGACGTGGCCAACTGTCTGGCGCTTCTGACATTTCTACCGATGGACGAGGTGCGCCGTTTGGGTGCGCTTAAAGACTCCGCCATTAACGAAGCCAAGCAGAAGCTGGCCTATGAAGTGACCAGGCTGGTACATGGCAAAGACGAGGCCGACAAAGCCGAGACAGCCAGCCGTCAGCTTTTTGGCGGCGCAGCGGCAGGCGACAACTTGCCCGGCACTGAATTTGCAACGGCAGAGCTGGCGGAAATGGATATTCTGAGACTTATGACTCTATGCGGCCTGATCAAAAGCAACGGTGAAGGGCGGCGTCTTATTGCCGACGGTGGCGTTTATCTGAACGGCGAGCGTGTGTCTGACCACACCCGACTGATTACGGCGGCGGATTTTTCCGATGGCAAACTGCTGTTGCGCAAGGGCAAAAAGGTCTATCATCAAGTAACGATTAAAAACTAGAAGAGGCGAATTAAAATGATGAAAAAAACACGCCTTACAGCTTTGGTGAGCATATTGCTGCTGGGGCTGCTCTCGCTTACGTCCTGCGGTGGTTTCGACGCAAAGGCGTTGCTGCAAGGCAATCTGGACGTTATCTATCTGGGTACATACGACGAGGAATATCTGGCTTCGGTTGAAATGACCCGGGAAGAGGCCGAGGCAACCTATCAAGAAGGTATAGAAACCGAGGCGGCTTTCTTCTGCGATTATTTCGATGTGGACTGGAACGCGCTGAACATTAGCGCGCAGCAGGAGATTCTCGATATGTATAAGCAGATATACCAGCACAGCAAATATGAGGTAGGCGAAGTTACCCGCAACAGCGACACTTATCTGGTGGAGCTGACGATTTACCCGATGGACATTATACAGAAGTTCACCGATGAAGACAGCGATGCGTTCCTTGACAGCTGGCAGAACCGTCTGGATACCGGTGAGTTTGATCTTTATACCGACGAAGAGTTTGAACGAGCCTGGTCGCACGAAATTGTGACACTGATTTCTGCCCGCCTTGACAATATCAGCTATCTTGACCCGGAGACCATTTCGGTACAGATAGCACAGGATGACGACGGCTATTATGTCATCACCGATAACGATTTCCAGCGCATTGATGGATTGATAATAGCATACTAAGGTATAAACAAAAAGCCCTGCCTAATGGCAGGGCTTTATTTTATCTGCAGTTCCTCTATCATTGCAGCAACCAGCTTTTGCCGCTTAGGCGTCAGACAGGAATACGCGGCAAGCATTTTCGTCTGCTCAGCAGACAAAGCCACCGGTTCATTTTCGGCAAAAAACTGACTGAGTGTTATGCCAAATGCCTGGCAAAGCGTTTGCAGAGTCGGAATCGAAGGCAATGTTTGGCGGTGAAAAATATTGGCTATGGTAGACTGCGACAGCCCGGCCTCCTTAGCCAGCCGATACTCCGTCCAGCCCTTCTGCTCCATGAGATGCCGCAGCTTGCCAATGATATCCATATGCCTGCACACCCCCTCCGGCGTTTACTAACTTAATTTTATAACTTATTTGAAATATATTGTAGTATTAACTTGAACTTGACAGCATATCTCATATGAGTTATAATTTAGTGCGTAAGTTAATATTGCCGAAAGTATGAAAAATAAATCGTATTATTTCTAATAAAGGTACAGCACAAAATTGACTAAACAATCGCGAATATCATTTTTAAGCAGGCGTGCAAAACAGCTTGACAGGCAACCAAACATTGCTGACAATACAACATTTGGCATAGTTGCCAAAAGCGTACTTGAAAAAGTAAGCGTAACTGCTGTTGTTTTTATTCCGGCAGTTCTCTCTATTGACCAGGACATCTCGCTTTTCTGCCTGTGCTGCCAGGTTTTACTGTATAGCATTTTTGATTTCTATTGCTATATATATGCATAACAAGCTTTCTATTTTGTCCGCTTGGGATTAGCAGGAAACCAGCCACGCTGCACCCGCTGTTCCTGCTCAAAGAGTTCCTTAATGCTCCAAAAACAGGAGAAAGCCACCAGCGCGGCCACCGTACCCCAAAAGGCAGAAGAAAGCAGCAACGCCAGCACCAAAAAACCCGCGCCAAAGAGCGCAAAAAGCGGCCAAATGCGCTTGCCAAAGTAATATTCCCCTTTGATGACCAGTGGGTGGAACAAACCAATGATCAGGAAACTAACTGCGCCCAGTGCCAGCGCCTGCCAGTTAAGCTCCATTATTTCACACCCCCTGCCGTAAGGCTGTTCACAAACTGCCGCGCCGTGCGTCCGCTGCAACCATTCTGCCAAAGAGCCCATTGCAGCGCCCTTTCCCTAAGCTCCGCCTGGGGCAGCGTTACACCGTCCGCCTCCGCCAAGGCAGCCACAATGCGCAGATATTCCTCCTGATTCGGCGTGGTAAATAACACCGTCTGGCCGAAGCGGTCAGCCAGCGAAAGCTTCTCGCTCATGCTATCGGCAGCGCGCACCTCGCCGTTTTCATGCCGCGCGCCCTCGCGATCCTGCCAGTTCTCCACGATCAAATGCCGCCGGTTAGAAGTGGCATAGATCAACACGTTTCCGCCAAGAGCGGCCACACTTCCTTCCAGAACCGCCTTGGTCAGTTTATAATCCTGATCAGCTTTCTCAAACGAAAGATCGTCGATATAAATAATGTAATGACGCGGCTGACGGCTAAGCACTGCCTGCAAATGCGGCAAATCGGCAATGCGGTCAAGCGGCAGCTCCACCAGACAAAGCCCCTCTGCTGCCAGTTCATTCGCCACCGCCTTGATCAGGGAAGACTTGCCGGTGCCGCGCGCTCCGTAAAGCAGCAGATTATTGCCACGCCCGGTGCGCACAAAAAGCCGGGTGTTCTGCATCACCTCTTCTTTCTGGCTTTGATAGCCAATCAAATCGGAAAGAGTAATCGCGTCAAAATCATGCACAGGCGTAAGCCTGCCATCCCAGCGCCAAACACGGTGCAGCGCCAGCTCGCCAAACCCAAAGCGCTGGTAAAAACCTGCCAGATTCTCAGCTACATGATCAGCCTGATCCGTCACCCATGATGTCAGACTGTCGGGCAGCCAATCCGGGTCGTCAGCACTCTGTAACCAGTCCGGCTTATGACAAGCTTGCAGCCATCCTTGCAGCACGGCTATCTCCACCGCCGCCTGAGCCATTAATGACGCGGCAAGATACTCTCCCGCCGCCGCCCGCAAAGCAAGCAGACTCGGCTCTTTCAACAGTAGCCAAAGCACGTAATTTTCCACCGGGCGCCAGCCCAACCCGCCCTTGCAAAGTTGCTGACACAGCGCTCGCGTAGCAGCGTTATCATCATGCCTCGCCAGCGCGCGCACAAAATCGTCCTCCAGCAGACCGGCAAACAACAGCAGTTTTTGTTCTTCCATCATATACCTCCCCGGCAGCGCGGCAAATCTTATCATACGAGCAGGAAAAACCGTCGCCCATCGCGAATTTAATAATTTTATAGAGTTTTTTGTAATATGGTGCAAGCATGAAAAATATCAGCCTGAATAATTATAGTATTGATTATAGCAAACATGCCCCTGCTCTGGCAAGCGATGCGGGCGATTTTTTGCTGCACGTATCATCTCTGGAGCGTGCCCGCCGCAATTTGGCGCGGGAAGCCGAGCGCAAGGCAGAAACACCAAAGTATGCTCCACCGCCGCCCAAGCCTGTTCCCCGGCCGGAACCGCCGCAGGAAGATCCACCGAAAACGCGGCGCACCGCCACAAATCGTGGCAAACCAAAACGTCCGCCAGTCATCGTCGCCATTATTTCAGGACTGTTTGTCTCTGCCGTTGTTCTTCTGGCCGCCACGGGGTTGTATGGTACATATTGCTTCTCGCGCGGGCTCCCCGGCGACGTTAATGTCTACGCCAGCACTGCTATGTACTGCCTGGCCGTTTTCTGCGGCAGCTTTTGGGCGGGCGCGGTGGTCAAGCGTCAAAGCCTTATGCCAGTTTATGTCATCGCCGGCGCATATCTGGCCACCAGCATCGCTGTCTCACTGCATCTATTTGAGCTTTCAGAGTTCAAATTCACCATGCTTCTGCTTAAAATCATTCTGACAGCTGGCTCCGCTCTGTTGGGTTTTGTGCTTTCTCTGATACCTTACCTGATCAATCGTGCCATCAAAAGCCAGAGGCAAAAAGAGCGCGAACGCCGCCTGCGCCGCAAAGCGCATTATTAAAACATAAAAATTACCGGGCGCTCCCCTGCGGAAATGCCCGGTTTTTGTCTGATTGAATTAAAACGCGCTTAGTCCTCACAGCAGTAAGCGGCACGGATCCTGGCCACATAAACAGTATGAAAGTCCTTGTTCTGATACCACTTTGCAACCATTTCCGGCGGCAGTTTCTCCGGTTTGATCTCATCGGTATAAACCGTGTCCAGCACCAGCACCAGCCGCGCTTCCTCAAACGCCGGAACATTATCCAGCATGGTCAAATGCAGCCCCGACTCGGTAATTTTATCCCGATCACGGCCGGAAACACTGCCCAGCAGACCCATTTCCTGCTTATAACCGTCAAAAAAGCTCAGGGAGAAGCAGCCTTTTGCATCCATAAATTCCTTGGTATAGCGCTGCGGACGGATAAATACAAATGCCACGTCCTCGCCCCAAAGCACGCCCAGACCACCCCAACTGGCCGTCATGGTGTTGGCCTTTTGCTCGTCGCCCGCCGTCACCAGCATCCAGTCCTCTCCAATCGCCCCAAACGGGTTCAGGCTCAAATCCGTCAGTTTCACCTTTTGAAATACCATAAAATCTACCTCCCTTTTCATTATAAAATATGCCGAAAGCCCGCGTCTTAGTCGGCCTGCGTCAAAATGATTGGGCGCTTTTTTGTTACCACAATAGTGTGTTCAAACTGCGCGGCACGCGTACCGTGCGGCGTGTAAAGCGTCCAGCCATCTCTCTTGCTCTGCATTACCATGTTCTCCTGCTCGCTGATGAACGGCTCAATGGCAATAACCAGCCCCTCTGCCAGACGCCGTTTGTCACGCGGATCGTAATAATTGTCAATCATTTCCGGTTCGTCATGCAGCGTATGGCCCACGCCGTGGCCGCACAGATTACGGATCAACTTCAGCCCGTGACGATGCGCCGTGTTCTCGATCGCACGGCCAATATGGTTCAAAGGTCTATCCGCCACCGCCGCCGTTATCGCGTTAGCCAGAGCCTCTTTAGAAGCTTTCAACAGCCGCTGCCCCATGCGGTCGCCGCTGCCCACCAGCATCGTCGCCCCGTTGTCGCCAAAATAGCCGTCCAACTCGGCAGATACGTCAATATTCACCATATCTCCCGGCTTGATTACACGGTCGCCTGGAATACCATGTGCAATCTCGTTGTTGATACTGATACAAGTATAGCCAGGAAAATCATAAACCGCCATCGGCGCGGATGTCGCCCCATAACGCGCAAGGATCTTGCCGCCCATTTCGTCCAGCTCTTTAGTAGTCATACCTGCCCGCACTGCGGCCAGCATTTCTTGCAGCGTCAGCGCACAAATGCGTCCGATTTTTTGCAGCTTCGCCAAATCTTCGTCAGTCTCGATTATCATCGCTCTCGCCTCACTTCAGTCCGTTCACAAAGCGATCAATGCCGTCGCAGGCTCTGGCAATATTTTCCATGGATGTAGCATACGAGCATCGGATAAAGCCCTCGCCGCTGTCACCAAAAGCTGAACCGTGAATACACGCAACCTTTTCCTGCTTCAGCAGCTGCTCGCAGAAATCGCCAGAAGATAAACCAGTGCCTGAAATCTGCGGAAAAGCATAAAAAGCGCCGTCCGGCTCGCACATCGGAAGACCGATCTCAGCAAACCGCCGGATAATAAACTGACGCCGTTTGTCATATTCCTCAACCATGCGCTCCACCTCTGCATGCCCGCGGGCTATGCCCTCCAGCGCCACATATTGCCCCGTGGTGCTGGCGCAGGAAATCGAAAACTGGTGGATCTTGTAGATACCATTCAAAAGCTCCGGGTTAGCGCAAACATAACCGATACGCCAGCCGGTCATCGCCAGCGACTTGGAAAAACCAGAGATCAGTACTGTCAAATCCTGCATACCGGGCGCGGCGGCAATCGAGGCGTGCTTGCGCCCGTCATAGAGCAGCTCGGCATAAATCTCATCAGAAATAGCCAGCACCTCATGTTTGATCAGCGGCGCAGCCAGCGCGTTAAGCTCCTCCTGTGTCATCACCACGCCGGTCGGGTTGCAGGGGAAATTCAACACCACAGCCTTAGTTTTCGGCGTAATGGCGGCCTCCAGACGCTCTGGTGAAAGCTTGAAACCCTCCTGCATCGTAAGCGGTAGATGTATCACCTTGCCGCCGGCCAGTTCCACGCAGGGCGCGTAGGAAACGAACGCCGGCTCGGGAATAATAACCTCGTCTCCTGGCTCTATGATAGCGCGGAAAGTCGCATCAATCGCCTCTGAACCGCCAACCGTGACCACAATTTGATTATACGGGTCATATTCAACGCCGATCAAACCGGCCAGATAATTGGAAATTGCCTGCCGCAGCTCCAAAATACCAGGGTTCGGCGAATATCCCGTCTTACCTTCCAGCATACTGCGGTAGCCCGCGTCGCAAAACTGTTTGGGCGTAGCAAAATCCGGTTCACCAATACCAAGCGATACCACATCGGGAATCGTCGCCGCCAAATCAAAAAACTTACGAATCGCTGATGGCTGAATAGCCGCCACCTGACGATTCAGATACTTTTTCATATCCATAAAATAAACCTCCCACCACAGCATTAAGACCGCTGAAATAAAGCCTTGTTCTATTATAAATCTTTTAGCAGAATTTATCAAGACTGCTACAACAAGATTGACAAGCCGCGCTGTTTGACATATAATATTAATTATACTCCGGGATGTAGCGCAGTTTGGTAGCGCATCTGGTTTGGGACCAGAGGGCCGCAGGTTCGAATCCTGTCATCCCGACCAAAAAAGCCCTTAATTTAGCACGGTTTGCAGTATGCAGGCGTTTATCAATAACCTACTGTATAACCAACTCTAAAAAGATGGACATAAAAATCCCCGTACTGATTTCAGTCCGGGGATTTTTATACTTATATCTCTTTACCATCCAGAAAAATAACGATAATCTGCTCTTTAACTCCTAATCACCGCCGATAGCCACTAATTCATCAGCGCTGAAATAGCGTCTATGGCGGTAATTTTAGAAAAAAACTCAATCATGATTTTGCCAGGCTTACGCGCCCTCCGGCCCTTCAGGATAATTCAGCGGGTGCTCGCGCCGGAAATCTATCTCGGTATGGCGCAGATACATAGTGCAAGCGCCGCTGGCCAAAAGCTGGCCGCGAGAGTCCAGTATTTCTCCCTCGCAGACGCTGAAATGCTCACCCCGGCTGCGCTCATGCCCCTCAGCAAACAGGCCACCCACCGTATCCACACTGAAAAAGCTGATGCTCATCTGTGCAGTAAGACTGAACTCACCCATGGAAAGCGAAGGTTTGCCTATGGTCGGATCCATTACCACCGCCAGCCAGGCCGGCTCCAACTTGCCCCGCGCGTCAAAATGCCGCGGCAGCAGCGGGTCAAGCTTAGCACGGCACAGCCCCTTGCCGTATTCCGTCACCGTGATGTTCTCGGAATAAAACAGGTTCTCGTTCTCATTCATGTAAACGCGTTTGGCCGGCCAATCGGAATCGCGAAAACAGGCACGCAGCCCAGGAATCTCAGCATGCAGGTCAGCCCGCTCCTCCGGCCAGATAGGAAATTCACGTGCAAAAGAATGCGTGGCCGTTGGTTTGGGCAAAAGATGATAGGAAACCGGCTCGTCCAACAGCACAAACGTCGTCACCCCCGCCACCACCAATTTCCCATCCGCCGTGCGCATTTCCACATCATAGACGGCGATGTGGCAGTTGCGATGCTTCTCAGTAGCAAATATGTTCACCAAACCGCCTGACACGCCGCGGTAATAATTCATCGTCAGCTCGATTATCCGCACCTCCTGCCCATAAGAACGCGCGGCCTTTCCCCCAGCGATAACCAGCATGGCCGAAAGCCAGCCGCCATGTATCCGCCCCTGCGAATTCAAATACATACTCTGCGCCTGCACCTCCATCTGCATATGCGCAAAGCCCACATTATAATCCACCAGCCTGATACCATAAAGCCGGGCAAAGTTATCGTATTCGTTCATATAGCGGATCTTTTCCGGCCAATCCGCCTGCTGAAACGTGCTCATACTGCTTGTACCCCCTATTATTCCGACACATACAGAAATCCGCCGTGCTGCTCACTGATCTCAGCATGGTTGGCCGCCAAATGCCTGAGTATATGCCAAAGCTGCCGTTCACTTGCGCCCAGCAATCCGGCCAGTGCCGCCGCGTCATATGCCTCGCCCGGGCGCGCCGCAAGGTATTGATACGCCTGGTTCTTCAGGCTGATGATATCTCCCGCCGCCTTTTTACCGAACTCCACGGCCGGCTGATGATAAGCATTGACGCCGACAAAATCTGCATAGAAGCCCACAGCGCGCTCGAATAGCGCAATCAGCATACCGACATAATAAGCCGAAACCTCCGGCACAGTGATGATAACGCTGCTTTGGCCGTGGTCATAAAGAGCCTGGTTGGTTCCCAGCAGAAACGCCTGCAAATAATCACCGCTGGTGCTCGCCTCCCGCACGACAGGAGAAGCGCCCTCCCGGTCAGAAAGAGCCTCTATGAACACCACAAAAGCATTCCGGGGCCCCGCCACCAGCTGCTGCACATAGGAATGCTGATCGGAGGAACCCTTATTACCAAGCACCGCCAAACCCTGCCTTACCTCACGCCCAGCCAGATCAAACTCCTTGCCGAGCGATTCCATCACCAGCTGCTGCAAGTATTTAGCCAAAAGCATTAGACGGTCTTTATAAGGCAGCACTGCCAGCAAACTGCCACCCTCGCCCCGCGTCTCACTGAGCCAGAACAGCGCCAGCAGCAGCGAAGGATTAGCAGCAGGTTCCGCACGGCCAAGCTCGTCACAAACTGCCGCCCCGGCTAACAACGCCCCGGTATCAACACCCTGTAATGCCAGCGGCAGCAACCCCACAGCGGAAAGCACCGAGGTGCGTCCGCCAACCCAGTTCCACATCGGGAAAGCGGCCAGCCATTTCTCCGCGTCGGGAGCGGTATCAAAACCGCTGCCCCGCTGGGTTATACGCACGGCGTTGGCATAAAAATCCAAACCCTCGGAGGCAAACATCGCCTGTGTTTCAACCAGGGCGTTCTGCGTCTCGATTGTGCCGCCACTTTTGCTGATAACTATGACCAGCGTCTGTGCCAGCGCATCATGCCCGCCAATCGCGGCAAAAACGCTGTCCATGCCGTCTGGATCAGTGTTGTCGATAAAATATAACCTCATCTTATCCTGCTGCGACTTAAGCGCCTGCGAAACAAACACAGGTCCCAGACTGCTGCCGCCGATACCGATGACCAAAACCTGTGTGAACGGATGTCCTGTGCAGCCCACGATAGCGCCTGTGTGTATTTTTTGCACAAAATCACTGATTTTTTGCTGCGTTTCAGTGATCTCAGCAGCGATTTGCAGCGTGGGAGCAATTTCCGGCCGGCGCAGCCAATAATGCCCTACCATGCGTCCCTCGTCCGGGTTGGCAATAGCGCCCGCCTCCAGCGACTGCATGGCGGCCAGCGCATGTTCGCACTTTTCTGCATATGCCGCCAAATCAAGCGGCTGCCGCAGCCCGCCAAAATCCAGCGCAAGACCGCTTGCCTCATCCAGATAAAGCTGCCAGTTCGGTTTATCGGTTATCTTCATCTCTTTTGCCCCCTTAAAACTTTAACGTCCGGCACTTTTGGCCATTTTCTGATACTCCGCCGCCAGCGTCAGCTTGAATTGCTGCCAGTCCGCCTGCCAGCGCCAGTTGCCCTCGGCCTGTCCCGGCACGTTCAGACGCGCCTCATCGCCCAACGAGAACATATCCTGCAAAGGTATTATCACCCACGGCGCCTGACTCTGATAAAGCTCATTTATCACCTGCCGTTCGCGCTCCACCGCCGGCACGCCACCCCTGGCAGAAAGCCAGCCCGCCAAAGTCTGGTTATCATGCGTACCGCTATATAGAACACGCCCGGAGAGATACGCCGCGTCCGCAATTCTTTCCGGCTCAAACTGATAAACGGCCATACCTGGGTATGCTGCCAGCCGCAGCAGGTTATACACCTCGCGGTCCAGGAAGCCCAGATCCTCAGCCAGCAAAGGCAAACGCCCCAGTTCACGCTCGATACTGCGGAAAAAACCATGCCCCGGCCCCTTCAGCCAGCATCCCTGCGTTGCGTCCTCGCCCTGCGGTATCGCATAGAAAGCGGCAAAGCTGCGAAAATGATCAAGCCTCAGGTAATCGAAATCCTCCAGCGCCAGCTCAAAACGCCGACGCCACCAACGGTAGTTATCCTGGCGCATGGCTTCCCAGTTATAAAGCGGGTTACCCCAGTTCTGTCCCCTGGCGGCAAAATAATCAGGCGGCACACCGGCGGAAAGAAGCGGATAACCAGCCTCGTCCAGCAGGAACAAATCGCGGTGCGCCCAAACGTCTGCTCCAGCCGCTGCAGGATAGATGGGCAGATCGCCGATAATACGTATGCCATGCTTGTTAGCATAGTCTTTCACAGTATGCCATTCGCGTCGGAACAGATACTGCCGGCGGCGGCAATTCTCCATCCCCTCAGCATAAGCGGCCATCAGACGCGGTACATCCTCGCGTTCACGCTCTGCCTGTGGCCAGCGCTGCCAGGGCAGCCCCGCCCGTGCCTCGCAGATAGCGGCAAACAGAGCGTAATCGTCCAGCCAGTCAGCGTTATTACGACAAAACTCAAAATACTCCTCCGACGGCTCGGCGCTCCAGTCCACACACCGCAAAAGCTCTGCCGCCAGCTGCTCCTGCCCTGCAAACACTGAAAGCGGCGTGTAGGGGGATAAGCTTTCCGCCACCGGGTTAAGCGGCAGTACCTGCCACAATTTCTGTCCAGCCAAAGTCAGAAAATCCACGAAACGACGGCAAGAAGAGACCCAGCCCCCCTCGGAAGTCGGCAGCGCCAACACTGGGCACAGCACGCCTGCCATACGGGGAAGTTTGATTGGCTGCGGCGCCGCAGAGCGGAATAACCAAATTTCCGCCCCATAAGGCGGCAGCATTCGACTCAAACCTCCTTTTACATCCGTTTCTTCGCCGGAAAGCAGCTCAATACCCCAGCCGAAAGCAGCAGAAAGCGGCACTTTGGCCTCTTGAGGCTCGCCCAATCGGTTGCATACCAACCAGATTTCTTCTATATTATTCTCATCATGATTCTCATCGCTATCCGTCCAATAACGGCGGCAGGCATAAACGTCCGGTGAGAGCGCCTGCGGTTGAAAATCTCCGTCCACCAGCAAATCGTATTCTCCACGCAGGCGGCTCAAGCGACGGTACCAGTCCAGCAGCTCATCATCCTCATCGCCCCATGGATAAGGCGCACGGTTAAATGGGTCGGCAAAGCCAGCCAGTCCCGCCTCGTCGCCGTAATAAATGTGCGGCACACCCCTCATAGCAAATTGCATGAGCGCAAGTAGTTTTAGACGGCTTTTAGCCAATGCCCGCTGTTCCGGCGTAAGCGTAAAATACTCCGCCGCAATTTTGTCGGCAGGCTCCACAGCGCCTGACAACACCGTCAGCACCCGCGGCGTATCATGTGAACCCAGCAGATTCAGCGCCGCGGCGAAATGCTCCGGCGGATAATTCTCTTTCAGACTCATAAGCGCCGCTGCCAAATCATCTGCCCTCTGCTCGCCCATAAGATAAGCCAGCGCACGATCCCGGAACGGATAGTTCATTGTCGCGTCCAGCTCGCCGCCCAGCAAATAGGAGCGCAGATCGCCATAGCTCCGTTTGTTGCTTGCGTCCTCCCACACCTCGCCCAGAATCAGGGAGTCCGGCTTTTCCGCCTTGGCAGCCTGCCGCAAATCCCGAATAAACGCGTCTGGCAGTTCGTCAGCCACATCCAGCCGCCAGCCCGAAGCGCCATGCCGCAGCCAATACCGCACCACACCGTCCTCACCAAGCATAAAACGGCGGTAACTTTCATCCTGCTCATTCACCTCAGGCAAAGCAGAAACACCCCACCAACTGGCGTATTCCTCCGGGTAATTCTTAAATTTATACCACGAATAATAGAGCGATTCTTCGCTTTGATACGCGCCCAGGTCAGGATAATTGCCAAATTTGTTGAAATAACGGCTGTCCTCGCCGGTGTGACTGAACACACCGTCCAGAATAATACGGATACCAAGCCTGGCCGCCGCCGCGCAAAGAAGCTCAAAGTCTTCTTCCGTACCGAAACTGGGATCGATCTGGCGATAATCCGCTGTATCGTACTTGTGATTGGAGGTAGCACGGAAGATAGGATTCAGGTAAACCGCCGTCACCCCGAGACTTTTCAGATACAGCAGCTTATCTCGAATACCCGCAAGATTGCCGCCAAAAAATGGCCAGCGCACCACACGCCCCTTGTCGTCATAGCCGTAAAACGGCTTGTCATGCCAGCTTTGCTGCACTACGCGGCAGGAACCAAGCCAATCAGCCGCTGCCGCCCGCCGCTGACAGTCCTGCCAATCATCGCCCCGGCAGAAACGGTCGGGAAAAATCTGATAGCACACCGCCCGCCGATACCAGGCGGGAGTAACTTCTGGTCGATAAACCGTCACCTGATAAGAACAGGGTTCGGAGAGGTTCATCTCTCCCACGCCGCCCATGTGCGCCGCATTGTTGCCATAAAAAAGCAGACTGCCCGAAGCTTCTTGCAACATAAAATAATACCAAAACAGCCCCGGTTCCTCCTCCGGCGGCATGGTTACGCTGAAACGGCGGTAATTTTCACTTAAAATCTGAGGGGTAAGCGTCAGCAGTTCTTCACCCCGTCCTTCACGCCAAACACGCAGCTTGGCGTCCGTTAGCCAGCCACCATCCTCGGTATCCTCGTCCCAAACATCCAGAGAGAGAGTTAAACTCTTGCCCAGCGGCAGCGCACCGAAAGGCGAGCGATACTCCGCCCGGTGGGAATCATGCAAAAGCCTCATCAAGCATTATCTCCGTTATTCGCTTAATAATTGTTTATAAATTTCAACATACTTTTCCGCCGAACGGTTCCAGCTGAAATCCTGCGCCATTGCCTGCTTTTGCAGACGGCGCCACACCTTGGGGCTGTCATAATAAACACTCAATGCCATTTTTGCCGTAAACAGCAGCTCATGCGCGTTATAATTGGCGAAGCTGAAGCCCGTGCCTCCACCAGTATATTGGTTATAAGGTGTGACGCTATCTTTAAGCCCTCCTGTTTCCCGCACAATGGGCAACGTGCCATAGCGCATGGCAATCATCTGCGCCAGCCCGCATGGCTCGAATTTTGATGGCATCAACAGAGCGTCGCCCCCAGCATAAAGCAAATGCGCCAGCCGGTCGTCAAATTGCAGACGGCAGGCAAAATTCTCATATTTATCGTTAAACCAGCGAAAAGCATTTTCATATTTTTGGTCACCAACGCCCAGTACCGCCACCTGCACCGGTTGCTCCAGCAGTTCGCCCAGAATATGCAGCAGCAGGTCAAGCCCTTTCTGCTCAGTCAGACGGCTTATAAGCACCAACATAGGCAAATCAGACCGCTCCGGCAGGTTGAACTCGCGCTGTGCGGCAGCTTTGCAGGCGGCCTTGCCGGTCATTTTGGCAGCGCTGAAACAGGCCGGAATAAATTTGTCACGCTCCGGGTCATATGTTTTAACGTCAATACCGTTTAACACGCCGGCCAGCACATTCCCACGACGGCGGAACACATCGTCCAGCCCTTCGCCAAAAGCGGGCGTACAAATCTCCTCCGCATAGGTGGGACTCACTGTAAGCAGACGGTCGGCATAGCAGATCCCTCCCAACATATAATTCAGCGCCCCATCGCGGATAAGCTGATCACGCGCGGGCTTTTTATCCGCCAAGCCCAATACGTCGCCCAAAAAATTGGGGTCATATTTACCCTGAAATCTCAGATTATGCACTGAAAACAGCGTTCTGATCCCACTATAGCCCGCGGCCTGCATATACTGCTCCCTAAGCAGCACCGGCACCAGCGCGGTATGCCAGTCGTTGCAGTGGATAAGCTGCGGTTGAAAATCCGGGATATACTGTAAAGCCTCCAGCACCGCCTTGGCAAAAAAGGCGATGCGCTCGGCGTCATCGTCATAGCCATAGAAAGCGCCGCGCTTAAAATAATACTCATTATCGATGAAATAATAGGTCTGATACTTATAGTCCAGCCGCTCAACGCCGCAATACTGCCAGCGCCAGCCCAGCGGCAGCTTAAAATCCGCCACGTGCTGAAGCCGCGCTGCAAGCCTTTCCGGCATAGTCGGCAGTTTCGGGAGTATTACGCGCACCTCCGCACCAGCCCGTTTCAGCGCCTGTGGCAGGCTCCCCGCCACCTCGCCCAGGCCGCCGGTTTTACCGAAAGGCTCGGCCTCAAAGCTGGCAAACAAAACCCGCGGCGCATTTTTGCTTTTTACCATATTTTATTTCACCCGTTTCAATGTAATTCACTTAAATTAAATTTCGCTTCCCTTGGGTATCACCAACGGCTTGGCAGACGTACCGAACAGCTTGTTGCCACGGCTAACGGTCACATATTTATCGCAGATGACATTTTCCAGCACTGCACCCGCTTCCACCACGGTTTTCTGCATGATGACACAGTTTCGGACAACCGCCCCCTCTCCCACTTTAACACCGCGAAACAGAATACTGTTTTCCACCGTGCCGTCAATAATGCAGCCAGTGGGCACAAGCGCATTATGTACCAGGGGATTTACGCCGTATTTGGCGGGCGGGTTATCCTGAGCTTTGGTGCAAACCTTATGCTCGGCAGAGAACACCTCTCGCCGTACCTCCTCACGCAGCAGGTCTTGCGAACAGGCCATATAATCGCGGATATTGTTCATCTGACCCAGGTAACCCTCAAACGGATAAGCACCCACGTTCAGGTTCGGCAGGTTCTCCGCCATAATATCCATCACATCCAGATAACCCAGCGCCTTATACCATTCGATAAACTTAAGCAGCAGCTCGCGGTTAATGATGAAGCAGTCCATAAAGCAAGCCGCGCTGCCCTGCGCCTCGGCTGCAAAGCCCTTGACCCGGTCACCGTCCAGTATCAGATAGCTTTCTTTGTGGTTTTCAGCGTCATCCGTTTGTTTATAAAGCAGCGTCACATCACAGCCAGAAGCACGGTGAGCCGCAAAAAGCGGCCGCATATCCATATTATACACCTTATGGCTGCCGGAAACGAGGACATATTCCTCATCGCCGCGCTCCAAAAAAGCACGATTCTGAATTATGTCGCGCAGAAGAAATGTAGAGCGCATATTCTTCAGTCCGTAAATCGAGCCCGGCAGAATGAACATACCGCCGCTTTTGCGGTTCAGCGACCATTCCTTGCCCACGCCGACGTGATCCATAATGGCGCGGTAATGATAGGGCGTAATCAGCCCGATCGTGCGTATGCCTGAGTTCACCATGTTGGAAAGAGGAAAATCCAGCACGCGGTAGCGTCCGCCGAAAGGCAGCGCCGCCATACCTCGTTCAGCAGTCAGGCTGCCAAACGCGTCGTTATTATAGTTGCAGGAAATCAGTCCTAGAATTCTGCCGCTCATTTTAATACCCCCTGCTCCACAAATCGTCCTTGATATGCTCGCCGTCGCCGCAGACCTGCACAGGCTCGGTCTCTTCCATGCTGCCGAAATAAGCGTTCATCTCAATCACCGCGCCCTCGCCCACGATAGCGCGCATGACGCGGGCGCCGTTTTCCACCCGTGCGCCGGGAAGAAGTATGGCGTTTTCCACCTTAGCCCCTGCGCCCACATACGCCTCAGAGCTGACAATAGAGTTTTTCACCTCACCCAGCACAGTGCAGCCATTGCAAACCACGGCATTTTCAATGACAGCATTCTCGCCCACATAATGCGGCGGATAGATGTTGGAATTGCTGAAAATGCGCTGCCCGCCAGAGAAGATGTCAAACTCGCTGTCCTCACGCAGCAGGTCCATGCTGGTCTGATAATAGCTTTCAATCGTGCCAACGTCTTTCCAGTAGCCGGAAAAGGCATAGGCATAAAGGCGTTTCCCCTCGGCTAAAAGCATGGGGATCACGTTCTTGCCGAAATCATGATCAGACTCGCTGAGTTTAGCGTCAGCCAACAGCGCCTGCTTTAACGTTGGCCAGTTGAATATGTAGATCCCCATCGAGGCAAGATTGCTGTCCGGATTGGCAGGCTTTTCAGTAAACTTCTCGATTTTGCCGTCTGCCGCCGCCGTGATGATACCGAAACGTCCAGCTTCCTCCAGCGGCACCTCAATGACAGAAACGGTAAGTTCCGCACCGCTTTGCTTGTGGAAATCCAGCATCAGATTGTAGTCCATCTTATAAAGGTGGTCTCCGGAGATGATCAGCACATATTCCGGGTCATAGCTTTCAATAAAATCCAAATTTTTATACACCGCATCCGCAGTACCGTTATACCATTCCGCGCCGTCCTGCGTAGCATACGGCGGCAGCACGAAAACACCGCCTGCGGCCTCATCCAAATCCCAGGGCGCGCCAGTACCGATGTAGGAATTCAGCATCAGCGGCCGATACTGCGTCAGCACACCCACGGTATCAATACCGGAATTAACACAGTTGCTTAGGCTGAAATCAATGATACGGTATTTGCCGCCGAACGAAACAGCCGGCTTGGCGATTTTTCTGGTCAACGCCCCCAGACGGCTGCCTTGGCCGCCCGCCAGCAGCATAGCCAGACATTCTTTTTTGCTCATCAAAGAAAACCTCCCTCACTCAAAACTCTCAACAATACTTACGTTTACAGATGCCAGATATCCTGCGCGTATTCCCGGATAGTGCGATCACTACTGAAATAACCCGCTTTTGCAACGTTAGTCACGGCCATCTGCCGCCAAAGATCCGGCTGCTGATACCAGCCAGCCACCTGCTGCCAGGCCGCCAGATACGCGCCGAAATCCTTAAGCACAAAGTATTCGTCATTATTCCGCAGCAACGGGTCATAAATCCCCCAGAAATCGCCGCCAGCCGCAGCAAACGTACCGTCAACCAGCTGCTCAGTCAGTCTTTTCAGTCGTGCGTCGTTCTTACATTCGTCAAAAGCCAGATAACCGCCGGAGAGATAATAATCCATGACCTGCTCTGCTGTCAGGCCAAAAATGCAGATGTTATCGCGACCCACACGCTCCAGAATCTCAATATTAGCGCCGTCCAAAGTTCCCAGCGTCACCGCGCCGTTAAACATAAACTTCATGTTGCCAGTGCCGCTGGCCTCCTTGCCGGCAGTGGATATCTGTTCGCTGATGTCGGCAGCCGGATAGATAATCTCGCCCGTGCTGACGTTAAAATTCTCAATAAACGCCACCTGCAAATGTCCGCGGCAGATGGGGTCGCTGTTCACCAGGCTGGCCACGCTGCAAATCAGCCTGATAACCTCTTTGGCAAACGCATAACCCTGCGCCGCCTTGCCGGCAAAAATGAAACAGGTTGGCGGCAAATCGGCCGCCTCGCCAGACTTCAACAGGTTATACAGATGCATAATCTTAAACACATTCAACAGCTGCCGCTTATAGGCATGGATACGCTTTACCTGCACATCAAAAACTGCATCCGGATCAAGCAGCACGCCGCTGCTTCTTCGCACATATTCGGCCAGACGCTGCTTGTTCTGCCGCTTTACAGCGGCAAAATCCGCCTGAAATTTGGCGTCAGCCGCATAGGGCAGCAGTTTTTCCAGCTCATCCGCGTCTTTCTGCCAGTCATCGCCGATAGCCTCGTCAATCAGGCGGGAAAGACCAGGATTAGCCGCCAATAAAAAGCGGCGATGACTGACTCCGTTAGTCTTATTCTGGAACTTTTCCGGCGTCAATTGATAAAAATCTCGCAAAACGTCATGCTTTAATATCTCGGTGTGCAATTCGGCAACACCGTTAACGGCATGACTGCCAATAACGGATAAATTCGCCATACGAACCTGACCATCCCAAAGCACAGCGGTGGCTTTCAGACGCTCCTGCCAGCCCGCATCCGCTCCCGCGAAGCTCTCACGGTAGCGGCGGTCAATTTCTTCAATTATCATATACACACGGGGCAGCAGCGTCCGCACCAGATCAATCGCCCATTTCTCCAGCGCCTCAGGAAGCACCGTGTGATTGGTGTAGGAGATAGTGCTGGTAGTTATGCGCCATGCCTCGTCCCAGCCAACGTTCTCTTCATCAACCAGCAGACGCATCAGCTCTGGCACGGCCAGAGCAGGGTGCGTGTCATTAATATGCACCGCCACCCGCTGCGGGAATTCATCCCACGCCGCACTACCGAACCGTTCCTTATACTGATTCAAAATCGACTGCAAGCCCGCCGAAGTGAAAAAGTATTCCTGCTTCAGCCGCAGAACTTTGCCGGCATCGGTACTGTCATCAGGGTATAAAATGCAGGTGATGGCCTTTACGTCATTGCGGTCGCGCATAGCGGCACTGTAATCACCCCGATTAAAAGCCGCCAGATCAAGTTTTTCCTGCACTGGCTGCGCCGACCATAAGCGGAGTTTATTCACCGTACTATTGCCGAAGCCGACTATCGGCACGTCATACGGCACGGCGCGCACCGCCTTATAGCCATGATGGCGAAAGAACAGCCGCCCGTCATGATACTGCCGCTGCACCTCGCCGCCGAAGCGCACCTCCACCGCATCCTCCTGCTTGCAAAGCTCCCACGGGAAGCCATAGGCCAGCCAGTCGTCCGGCTCCTCATGCTGGGCGCCGTCCACAATACGCTGGCGAAACAGGCCGTAACGATAGCGGATACCCATGCCATATCCCGCCAGGCCTAAACAGGCCAAAGAGTCCAAAAAACAGGCTGCCAAACGCCCCAGGCCACCGTTGCCGAGACCGGGATCACGCTCACAGGCGCAAAGCTCGTCCAAATCCTCGCCAAGCTCCGCCAGCCCCTCCCGCACAATGTCTGTAACGCCCAGATTCAAAAGGTAATTTTGAAGCAGCCGCCCAATCAGAAACTCCATTGAAAAATAATAGACCTGCTTGGCAGAATTGTCCTGATGCCGCTGCTGCGTCTCTGACGAAAGGATTGCCGCTTTGCCTGCAATCAGCCGCACCAGCGCCGCATATTTTCCCTGCTTGTCGCAGGTTTCAAAAGGTTCGGCCACTGAGCGCAGAAATTCGTTTTTATATTCCCGCACGAACTCGGCTTTGTCCTGGAATATCCTCGTACCCATCGTTTCTGTCATCTATTTTACAGCCTCCTTAAAAGCATTGTTTATGTATACTAGGAATGAGGCTTAATTATAACCCCGCCCAGTGGAGGAACCGTCAGTTTTATCGCGTAGGGCTGCCCATGCATAAGCTGCGCTTCGCCGCATAATTTAGGCAGTTTGACCGCGCGAATCTCCTGCGGGTTGATTTTGCCGCTGCCGCCAAAATCCGCCGCGTCGCTGTTTAATATCTCGCTATACCTGCCGCCGTGCGGCACACCCACAGAGTAATCGTAATATGTTTGCGGCTGAAAATTCAATATTACCAGCAGAAAATCGCGCGCTCTCCTGCCCTGCCGCCGAAAGATCAGCACGCCCTGCTGCTCGTTGTCCGCCTCTTCCCATACAAAACCCTCCCAGGCATAGTTTTGCTGCCATAATGCCCTTTCTTTCAAATAAATCTGATTGGCCGCCGCCACAAACCGCTGGTGCGCCAAATGCGCCGGATAATCCAGCAGAAACCATTCCAACTGCTCGGCAAAACGCCATTCGATAAACTGGCCTATCTCACTGCCCATAAAATTAAGTTTTGCCCCGCTGTGCGTCAGCTGATACATATAAAGCAAACGCAGACCCGCAAACTGCCGCCAATAATCGCCTGGCATTCGCCCGATCAGCGAACATTTGCCATGCACCACCTCGTCATGCGAAAGCGGCAGGATAAAATTCTCATTGAACGCGTACATCATTGAGAACGTCAGCAGCCGGTGGTTGTATGGCCGCCCGGGGAAATCGATACTCATATAGCGCAGGGTATCGTTCATCCAGCCCATATCCCATTTATAATGGAAGCCCAGCCCTCCCGCCGAGGGAGGATAGGTAACCAACGGCCAGGCGGTGCTTTCCTCCGCCACCATAAATACATCAGGGAAATAGGAACTCACCGTTTGGTTCAATTTGCGAATAAACGCCGAAGCAGGGTAACATTCCTCGCTGCCGTCAGGATTATAACGCTTCTTAGCCGGATTATCCACGCCAAAGTTCAGATATAACATACTGGTCACGCCGTCCACCCGAATACCGTCGGCATGATATTGCTCGAGCCAGAAAAATGCGTTGCTGATCAGAAAACTCTGCACTTCAGATTTGGTAAAATTGAATTTATACGTTCCCCAAACAGCATGATCCTCCGCCTCATAAAGCGGCGTGCCGTCAAATTCCGCCAGCCCCTGCTCGTCGCGGCAGAAATGTCCCGGAACCCAGTCCAATATTACGCCGATACCAGCCTGGTGCAGCGCGTCGATCAGGTGCATTAAACCCTGCGGCTCACCAAAGCGACTGGTAGGCGCAAAATAGCCGGTAATCTGATAGCCCCAGGAATCGTCCAGCGGATGCTCCATCAGCGGCATAAATTCCACATAGGTATAGCCCATTTTCTTAAGATATGGCGGCAGCTGTTCGGCCAATTCGGTATAATCCCAAAAACCCTCCGGGTTATCCGTCGTTGCATCATGCCGCCGCCAGCTGCCCAGATGCATTTCATAAATATTCATCGGTCGCTCAAAATGCGAATGCTTACGCCGTGCCGCAAGCCACTTCGCATCATGCCAGCGGAATTCGGAAATATCCGCCACCCGGCTGGCAGTACCAGGCCTTTTCTCAGAAGCAAAAGCAAAAGGGTCGGCCTTATAAAGCACTCTCCCGTCCTGCGTAGTTATACAGTATTTATATAACGCGCCCGGAGCAACGCCCGGCACAAAAAGCTGCCAAAAGCCGCCCTCCAGCGGCTGCATGGCAAAACCCTCGCCGCACCATACGTTAAAATCGCCAACCACATTTACCGCAGAAGCCTTTGGTGCAAACACGACAAAACCAGTACCCCGAACCCCATCAATCTCTTGCGGATGCGCACCCAAAGAATGATAGGCGTGAAAGTATTCGCCCCTGTTATAAAGATAAGCGGCCTTCTCGTCCAACAATCGGTATGCCTGCACAGTGTCTCACCCCCGTGTCAGAAATCTGCCCCAGCAGGGTATAACTGCTTATAATTTTTCTAATGTATAGTATAGCATAAACGACGCCCACTCACAACGCTTTTTACATATCTTTAACAAACGGAAGAAACGGTATTTCGCGCATTGCTTAATTATTTTTTGCTCCAACCTAGTGACATATTACACATGAATATGGTACAATAATAAATTAACAAGAGATAGAATAGTTGTGCAGGTAGAATTTTTTGCCACCGTCCTGCAAGTTTTTGGCTGGTCTGCCTGTAATTATAGCGTAGGAGGAAGAATAGATGAATAACCTCCTTGATGAAGATTTGGCCCGGCTGGCTCAGCAGGGTAATAAAGATGCTTTTGCCGAATTGGTGAAGCGTTATGAAAAGCAGATCTTCAGCATGGCTTACCGCCTGATCGGCGATTATGACGAGGCCGCTGATCTGGCGCAGGAGGCCTTTTTAAGGATTTACAGTCAGCTGAGACGATATGACCCGGGCAAAAAATTTTTCTCCTGGATGTATCGCGTGGCGCAGAACACCTGCCTGAACGCGCTCGCCAAGAAGCCCGCCAACGTCATTCCGGTGGAAAGGGCGGAGGAATATTTCGGCGACGAGGTCAAAACCGGGGCAAGCGAGCCAGAGCAGGATTACCTGAACAGAGAGATCCGTCAGAGTATCGATCAGGCCATCGCCGGTTTGCCAGATAATTACCGTGACGTAATTTATCTGCGCTATATCGAGGATATGTCTTACCAGCAGATTGCCGACGTGCTGAACTTGCCTATTTCCACAGTGGAAACGCGACTGTTTCGCGGCAAGAAGCAATTACAGCAACGCCTGAAAGACTTGCTGCGCTGACCAAAGCTTTCCTGACTTTCCACTTAACATTGTCAATATGAACACAAAAATGAAAGGAGATGAAGGGCATGGCCAAAAAGCTTGACGACCGATTAAACCAGGCGCTATCCGACGACGCTTTTGAAGAATTGCTTAAGGCCAGCTTAAAGCCCGTTGAACCTCCTTGCGATTTTTCCAGCCGTGTGATGAATGCAATCGCCACAGAACAGCCAGCACAAGCTTCTCCCAAGGTGATACGCTTCCCGTTCCGCCGCTTCGCGCTGGGCGCAGCCTCATGTGCAGCCGCCCTGCTGCTGTTCGTAGCTGTGGCAGCTCCCTCAGCCGACCAGCCGGCGGTTCCTGCTGCCAAGCCGCTGCAAATTGCAGAGCAGCCATTATTCACCGCACCGGAGCCAGACAAGGCTGAACAGTCGGTTCAAACGCCGGAAACTACCGCATCGAGAGAACCTGATACAACGAACACATCTGATGCGCCAGTAATGCAGACACCTGCTGCGGACATCATGACCACGCCGGAACAGACAGAACCAACGCCTGTATCTGACCAGGAACCGCCGGCAGAGGTGCAGGACGGCGAGCTGATCCTGCCTCGCACAGCTTACGGCATAGAAATGAAAGATTCTTTGGCTACCCGCCTGGTGGCGGAAGTAGAAAACAGCCATATTTATCAGCCCGGCTTTGCCGATAAAAACGCCGTTTTCTACACAGCGGACAACGTGAATGCCTATTCCTGGCGAGTTGATTTGGCAAACGCCGGCGAGCCGCAGGCTTCGGTGCAGGCCGCAAAAAGCGATCTGCCCGGCGTGACGCAGCTTCTGACCTCGACAACCGCCCCGGTGGACAGCACCACGCTGGTAACGTCACCTGATAGCACAATGTTGGCGCAGAACAGCACTGACGGCGTGTGGATATCCCTGTTGGACGGCGATGTTTTCCAGCTGACCTCCGAGAGCGGTGGCAATATCCTTGCTTGGTCGCCGGATTCCTCTAAACTGCTGTTCACCAACAATGAGGGCAATTTGTTTTTAGGCTATCCGCTGGAGCAGCGTATATATCAGATATCCGATCAAAACGTCAAGGATGTCTGCTGGAGCACTGACAATAAGACGCTGCTTTACGTGGCCGGAAACGACACGCAGGATGCGCTTTATATTGTGACGGTTTATTAATTGCATGACAGGCGGGCGCAGAGCAGCAAAAAATCTGCGCCCGTTTTTTTGCGCCCACCTATAATTTTTTTCGTAAATTCACACAAAAATTATCAGCTGAAATGCTTGACGAGCGACTGATTTCGTGCTATTATATATAAGTACCTGCGGATGTGGCGGAATTGGCAGACGCGCTAGATTCAGGTTCTAGTGAGGGTTGACTTCGTGGGGGTTCAAGTCCCTTCATCCGCACCACAAAAAGAGCTTCCAAATGGAAGCTCTTTTTTTATATCAAAAATAATCGAGAATCAAAATTTGCGATTTTTTGCCAGCTCTTGTGTTACAAGCCAAAGCTGCGATATTACACCCTCAGTCAGAGAGCGCAAAGCGCGCCAAATTCCAGGAAGAAGGCTTTTAGCGAGCAAGCTGTTTAAAATCTATGCCGCGATTACAAAAGTATTATAAAAATGCAAATGGTGTGCTATTGCATTTCTAAGCCAGCTTTATCTATAAAGGAGGAAAAAATATGATTTCTTTTGCCAGCGATTATATAACAGGCGCACATCCCAAGGTTTTGCAACGCCTGCTGGAGAGCAATACTGAAGTGCTGCCCGGCTATGGTACGGATAAATACTGCGCCGCGGCGGCAGATAAGATTCGCGCCGCCTGCGGCAATAACCGGTTAGACGTTTTCTTCCTGTCCGGCGGCACGCAGGCCAACGCCGTCATTATCGCCACCATGCTGGCGCCTTATCAGGGCGCAGTGGCCGCGATCACCGGGCACATCAACGCTCATGAAGCAGGAGCGGTGGAATATACCGGCCACAAAGTGCTGCCGCTGCCGCACCATCAGGGCAAAATCGCCCCAGCTGAGCTATACGCCTATCTGGAAGATTTCTACGCCGACGCCAATCATGATCATATGGTCTATCCAGGTCTGGTCTACATATCCCACCCCACGGAATATGGCACACTGTACAGCAAGGCGGAGTTAACAGCTCTTGCCGAAATCTGCCGCCGCTATAAAATACCGCTGTTTATGGACGGGGCGCGTCTGGCCTACGCGCTTGCCAGCTACGATGCCGACGTGACACTCACAGATATTGCCACACTCTGTGATGCCTTTTACATCGGCGGTACCAAAGCAGGGGCACTTTGCGGCGAAGCGGTTGTCTTCAAGCCAGAGTTTACGCCGCCGGGGTTCATCACCATGACTAAACAGCATGGAGCTATGTTGGCCAAGGGACGGCTGCTGGGCGTGCAATTCGATGCGCTATTCACTGACGGGCTATATTTGGAAATCGGACGCCACGCTATTGCGATGGCTGAGCAACTGAAGCAAGCCCTGTGCGAAGCGGGCTGCCGCTTCCTGCTGAACTCCCCCACCAACCAGCAGTTTATCATATTGGAAAATGCTAAGCTGGCCGAATTACAGCAGCACGTTGCTGTCTCGTTCTGGGAAAAAGTAGATGATAATCACTCGGCAGTACGGCTGGCAACCTGTTGGTCAACCACACCGGAAGATATAGCGGCATTACGCCAATATTTATAAAAGCAACACGCCGCAGGAGCTACTCCTGCGGCGCTATTTTTTCAGCATTTTTTCAATTTTGTCCGGCCATATATGCTCTGAGATTCGCTGAAACCACGCGAAACATGGCTTGGCTGTTGCTCTCGGCAAGGAATGAATTGTGCGGCGTAACAATAACGTTTGGCATATCCCAGAGCGGATTATCCTCCGGCAGCGGCTCCTGCTCAAAAACATCCAGCACCGCCCCCGCAAGCCGCCCACTTTGCAGCGCGTCCACCAGCGCCGCCTCATCCACCAGCGAACCACGCGCCACATTAACAAACACCGCGCCCGGCTTAATAGCAGAGAGGCGCTCCGCATCAAACATATGCCGGGTGCTCGGCATCAACGGCAGCGTCAGCACTACAATATCCGCCTGGCTCAACGCCTCCTCCAGCCTGTCCGCCAGCATCACTTCAGCAAAATACGGCGATTTCACCCGCGCAATGTCCACGCCGGTAACCTCGGCGTCAAAAGCGGCAAAACGTTTGGCAATCTCGTTGCCAATACTGCCCACGCCTACCACACAGACAGTTTTTCCTGCAATCTCCTGTATACCGCGCAGCCGATGCCAACGATGAGCAGCCTGCGCCGCTGCAAACTGACGAGATTTTTTGTAAAGCTGCAAAACGCTGCACAAGGCAAACTCAGCAATTGGCACGCTATATACGCCGCGTGCATTCTTCAGCACGATACCGCGGCGATTTATCTCCGCCAAAGGCAAATGATCCAGCCCCGCCGAGGTTATCTGCAAATATTTCAGATTGACAAACTTTTCCAGCGGATTGGCGCGGAACAAATCGTAGGCTATCACGGCCTCATACTGCTCCGGTTCAGAAACCTGGGCGGCTTCGTCCGCATGAAAGGTTATCTCCAGCCCCAGACCGGTCAGATAGGTCTGCTCCTGCGGGGTCAGTTTTAAACTGCGCGTAATCAAAGTTTTCATTTATCACACCTCTTGTTTAGCGTCGCACCCCTCACTATGCCCAGCCAGATTCGGATTGATATGCACCATGCAGTGCTTCACCTCCGGCAGCTCCTGCTCTATGCGTTGATGCAGAGCTTCGGCAATATCGTGCGCCGCCACCACTGAAAGTGTTGGGTCGACGCCGATTTCAATATCCACGTAGCTTTTATTGCCAAAACGCCGCGTTTTCAAATCGTCCAGCGTTTCCACGCCATCAGTAGCAAAAATCAACTCTCGGATCTGATCCACCATCTCAGGCGAGCAGGCATGGTCAACCATCTTGTCAAAAGCATCCATGGCAATGTCATACGCCACTTTCAGAATGAACAGACATATCACGAGCGCCGCCACCGGATCAAGCACCGGCCAGCCCAAACGCGCCCCCAGTACGCCTGCAAAGCTGCCAATAGACGAAAGCGCATCGGAGCGATGATGCCAGGCGTCAGCCATCAGCGCACCGGAATTAGTACGCTTTGCCGTTCGTTTGGTATAGTGAAACATCCATTCCTTGACGGCGATAGAAATCACTGCCGCCGCCAACGCCAGCACACCCGGCGCGGCCAGCTCGCCCGCCAGCGCCAGAGAGATATTTTTGACGCCGCTGATACCAATGCCCAGACCGGTGGCAAACAACAGCAGCGCCAGCAGCAACGCTGTTACGCACTCCATGCGCTCATGACCGTAAGGATGGTCGGCGTCCTCCTCCTTGGCTGACATACTAACTCCAAACATCACCATCAGCGTGCTGAACACATCGGAAGCCGAATGTACCGCATCAGAAATCATCGCGCCTGAGGAAGCGATAATGCCTGCCGCCAGTTTCCCAAGCGACAGCACAATATTGACCGCCAAGCTCACGACGGAAACATGCAACGCCAGCTTTTTCACTGTTGCAGCATCATAAATTTTGGCTTCAGAATCCGTCATTTTTTTCGCTCTCCTTTTATTTTAACACAATTTTCGCGCAATTTCATGTAGAAATTTTACTGATTTTGCAATAACAGGCCGTCCAGCAGTCCAGCGTCGCTGGCTACAAATTCAGTGGTTTGCAGCAATGCTGCCAGCTGCAAATATATCGTAATCCCGGCGCAGATAACGTCCTCCCGCCCGGAAAGCATTGGATATTTTTGCAAACGTTCAGCGGGCAAAAGCGGCAGCAGCTCCGCCTGCAAATTTTGCAGTTCCGCCAGCGTTACCACCCGCCCGGAAACTGCCTCCCGGCTATATACGGTGATTCCGGCCAGAAGCGCCGCCAGCAGAGTGATGGTGCCGCCCACGCTGATAAACTGCCTTGCTTTGCCGTTTCTTGGCAAAACCGGCAGCAAACCGGAGAGAATCACCGGCAAATCGGCCTCCTGCACCTCACCCAGATATAGCCGCACCGCACCCACCTTAACACTTCGGCCACGGATCGTGCCGTCAGGCTGGCGGCAGATAAGCTCGGTACTGCCGCCTCCCACATCGATAATCGCCGCGTCGCCCTGCCCAACCGAGGCTGCTCCGGCATAAGAGCAGGCTGCTTCCTCCTCGCCGCTTAAAATGCGAAGATCCCACCCCAGCTCACGCTGTACCTCGGCCTGAAAATCCGCGCCGTCGGCGGCCTCACGCACCGCACTGGTAGCCGCCACGATCGGCGCCTCACGCACACCCTCTGACTGCATAACAGCGGCAAATTCCTTTAGAGCCGCTATAGTCTTGGAGCGCCCGCGGAGGGATAACCTCCCCCCCACCGCTGTTTCACCCAGCCGTGTAGTGAAAAGCTGCTGATGCTTCACCTGCACCCTGCCACCATGCACCTCGCCGATCAATAGACGCACGGTGTTGCTGCCGATATCAATTGCTGCCCGCATCAAAACTCCCCTCTCATTCAAAAAGGAAAGGCACCTGGCGGATGCCTTTCCTCGATTTCAGTAAGCCACAGCTAACGGCGGCGGCCTTCTTGATGTTTTTTTAACTGACTCAATTTTTCGTTGCTGTTCCTCATAAACTCGGCCAGTTTATTCTCAAAGCGCTCGTTTTTAGCTGCATTGTCACGCGGCGGCGTTACGGCCTTTTTAATGGATAAGCCGATTTTACCGTCAGCGTTCAACGATAACACTTTGACCTTAACCTCGTCGCCCACACTGATAAAATCGGCGACCTCTTTCACGTAAGTATCCGCCACCTCGGAAATATGTACCAGACCAGTGGTCTGCTCGTCTAGCTTCACGAACGCGCCGAACTTGGTTATACCCGTCACCACGCCGGTGCAGATATCGCCTTCAGCAATAGTCATGCGTTACAAATCCTCCTCAAGCGCTCTTAATGTATGTTGTTATCGTCCACTCCGGCATATGCCTCAACGTCCTCATTAGTCTCCGCCGGCAGCACCAGATATTCATTCGGTTTGATCAATTTAAAGCGTTGGCGTGCCAAACGCTCCATATAAGTTTCGTCGTTGATAAGCGCCCGGGTCTCCAGCAACTCTGCGTTCTGCTCCTGCAAGTCCTCATACACAGCGGCATAATACGCCTTCTTCTCCTGTAGCTGCTGCAACTTCACAAACTGGTTGGCATAAGCAAACGCAGCCACCACAAAACAGCAAAGCAACACCAATGTGCTGATCCTGAGTCTGCGGCGCGGTTTATTCTTGCTCATATCTGTCCCCTTGCACCAAAAATTACACTAACACGCTCAATTATCTTTAATTATATAACAAGCGCCGGGGTAAAATCAACAGGTAATCGCAAATTTTTATGTATCTTCCACCAGCTCATCCGACTGTTCATCGGGTGTGGAAACCAAAAGCCGCTTTAGCCGCCGCTTAACTGCGCCGCCCACCCGCCGCAAAAAGCGCACAGGCGGCGCAAACAGCCACCGCAAAATCCGTTCCAGCAAGTTCATCAGGCGGCGAACCAGATGCATCAACACCAGCAGCAGGCGAAAGACCAATTCCACCGGCCAAACCAGCGGCAGTAGCATAAACGCCACCGCACGCTGCAAAAGCTGCATCACCCAGCCCAAAAATCGCTCCGCCGCATGACAGAAACGTTGCAACAACGGAAACGCCCAAGGGCTCACCAACCACTGTTGCACCGCCACCCCCAAAAGCGCCAGCGCCAGCGGCGCTGCCCTGAGCGATAGCGAGTTTATGCGGTAAAATGCCCAAGCAGCCAGCCCGAGCGCCGCCAGCCACCAAATGATATCACCCAGCCCCTTGACCGCACGAGCCTGCGTTCTGCGGAACCACACCCGGTAAACGTCGTAAAATATGCCGAGACCCACTCCCAGCACAAAGGCCAACACCAGCTGCACGGCCTGAAATTCCGCCCTGTCCATCTATTTGGTCAGCCGAGCCAGCAGGCGGCTGCGTTTTTTGCCAGGAGTTTCTTCAAAACTCAGGCTATCGATCTCGCCTTCAAGCGAAAGCTCTTCGCTTTCCAGCAGCAGTTGCGCCACATGCAGATTCCGCCCGCGCACCACCAGCCGGCCCTGTGTTGTCTCAAGATTGACCTGTTCGTTATCAAAATCCTCCACCCGCAGCACACCGTGCAGCTCCAGCATCTTGCGGTCGGTGATCAGTATGGTGTTCTCACCGGCGTTACCATTTGTTTCCGCCTTCATATTAGCATACGCCCCTCTCAGATTGCGCTTGCTGCATTATATGCGGCGACAGCTTGGCGTATGCTTGTCACAATCCCTGATCAGAAGCTCTGATCCTCAGAGGCGATATTCTCCTCGCGCAGAATTTTATACATCTCCTGCGCCTGGTCAGCGCGCTTGGTTTCGGCAACCTCCAAAACCTCCAGTTCCACTTCACGACGACCGAAAAGCAGTGTCAGCTTATCCCCCGCTTTCACATCACTAGCCGCCTTGGCGGGTCGTCCATTGATCAGAATTTTGCCTGCGCCGCTCACATCCTTGGCCACTGTGCGGCGCTTAATCAGGCGTGAAACTTTTAAAAATTTATCCAATCGCATAACGTTCCTCCTGACAGATGAAGAAAAGAGGAGAAGCTGCCGCCTCTCCTCTACCAAAGCCGAAATAGTTTTGCCTGCTTATTTCGCCACGGCGTCTTTCAAAGCCTTGCCAGCCTTAAACGCAGGCACCTTGGCAGCTGCAATGGTGATCTTCTTGCCGGTCTGCGGATTATGACCCTCGCGAGCAGCGCGCTCACGCACTTCAAAAGTGCCAAAGCCGATCAGCTGAACCTTGTCATCTTTCTTCAAGCTATTAGTTACCACGTCTACAAAGGCCTCCAGAGCCTTGCCGGCGTCCTTTTTGCTGATTTCCGCTTCCGCCGCGATAGCATTAATCAATTCGGTTTTGTTCATCATTAAATCCTCCTAAATATTATTGCTCTGCGCAGCTTCTTCTGGCGCTACGAGCATACAAACGTAAAATCATATATATTCTAACACCAGGCAAACGAAGTTTCAAGCCTTTTTTGCTTTTTTCCCCCTGAAACAAGTGCTTTTTTACTGGGTTTTTGGCGAAATTTCAAGTTTAGACGCCTAACCACGGCGAAAAACTGCTGCCAACGGAGAACGCACCGCGCAAACCGCCCCACTGCGCAGATAGACACGCGGGATACGCGCTGACGCCGCCGTTCTTCTAAGCGGTACCTTCACCACGTCGCCCACCTTGATATCAAGCCCTGTGCAGTCGCAAAGCAGCGTCTGCATCGCCACCCGCCCCAGCACTTCCAAGGTCTTATCCTGATAATACACAAAGCGGTGATACCGCCCAAGAGCCAGCTTGCCCAGATTGCGGGAAAGCGTCTGCACACTGTCTTTCACGGTAATGGGGCGAGCCCCCGCCTGCACACCAAAGCCGTCGCCATAGCCAAACGGCACCACCGCCACCTGCATGGAACGTTTGGCGGCAAATTCGCGTCCATAGCCCACGGTATCGCCAGGAGCAAGCTCCCGCACCGCCGCCACCTTAGCCTTAGCACAAAACGGCTCGGCCAAAGTAACACCAAACTGCCGCGCCAGATTCAACTGGGCGTATAACACCGAGCCCAAACGCACCGCATCAAACCGCGCTGCCGGAAACTTCAGCGCCCCAGCCGAGTTGGCCAGATGAAAACACACGCCTTTAAAACCCGCCTGCATGATCAGCTCCCGTTGCCTGCTAAACTCCGCCAGTTGCTGTCTGGCAAACGCCTCGTCATGCTCCAGCGCCGTTGCCAGATGCGAATACACACCCGTCAGGCGTACATTCGAACAGTCAGCCAACGCCCGCAACAGCTCCGGCAATTCAGACATATTCGCACCAAAGCGGTTCATGCCGGTGTTCAACTTCAGATGACACGCCAGTCCGGGAGTTGCCGCCAGCCTTTGTAACGTATCAATGCCGTCCAGCGTAGCCGTCAAGCCATATTCCGCAAAATAGGCCGCCTCGTCTGCCTGCGGCGGCAGAAACACCAACACCGGAGCGGTAATGCCAGCCTCACGCAGCTCCAAAGCCTCGGAAAGCGTCGTCACCGCCAGCATAGCCGCACCAGCTGCAACAAACGTTTTGGCACATTCCACCGCACCAAAGCCGTAGGCGTCGTTCTTCACCACCGCGATAACCGGCGTCTGCACCAGATCCTGCACAGCGGAAAAATTGGCTGCCAGCTTATCCAAATCAACCTCGATCCAGTGGGAGAGCCCCTCCGGCACCACACTCATATCCTCACCGCCCCGCTATTTGCCGCCCTTAAGCCGCTTTTTCAGGTTAATCAAGCGCCGCACATTTTTCTGATAGACCGGCTCCAAAAGGTTGTATAACCAGTATTTACCAGGCTTAAACGGCAGATCATATTCACCAATAAACTCGGTGTATTTGCCGCCAAAGCCCTTTTTAAATTTGACCAGACCATAAAGCGGGTGATCCTCCGGCACATGGCCTGGCACTCCGCGAAAATCATACATCGTACAACCCTGCGCCTTTGCCCACTCGATCATCGTCCATTGAATTGCATAGTTAGGCATCAGATTGCGGTGCGAATTGGCGCTTGCACCGTAGATGTACCACGATTTGTCGCCCATGCGAAAAGCCAGCGTACCCGCGATCGCCTCCCCCTCGTAATAGGCCATGAAAAGCTCGCAAAGCCCGGCGGGGTGCAGATTGTCATAGAAACGCTCAAAATAACTGTATGGCCTGATAAGGAAATGGTCGCGGCTGGCCGTCGTCGTCAAAATACGGTAAAACTCTGGCAACGCTTCACGCCCCGCCGCCGTCACAATCTCAACGCCCTTTTTCCCCGCCAGACGGATATTATAACGCGTTTTCTGGTGGCAGGCCGCCAGCAGTTCGTCAACCTCCGGCTTGATATCCAGCCGGAAGACAAAGCGCGGCTGTACTCCCTCGAAGCCCTCGCCTTGCCCCGCCGTTACGAAGCCACTCTCTTTTAGGCGCTCCCGCCATGTGGCTGCCGCCGGGAAATCAATATCAATATCGGGATCAATCTTCCAATAGATCGCCCCGTGTTCCCTGGCCAGAGCCCGCACGGCGGCCACTGTGGCCCGCCACAGCGCTGTATCGTCGATATCCAACACCGGGCCGCGCGGCGAATAGAAAATGTTGCCGAGGCCTGCAGGTAGTTTACGCTGCAAAATCAACGCCGCCGCTACAACATTGCCGTCCTTTTCCAGCACCAGATGCAGCGGCTGCCAGGCCGGCTGCTTCACCGCGCCCCACTGCCAGCTTTGCAGCACGTGCCCCTTGGGGTGAGCCGCCACAAAATCGTTAAACAGGCGCACATTTTCCGGAGTATCTTCCAGCAATCTATAACTATACTCACCGTTGATATTCAAAACGATTTCTCCTTATAAAAAATAATTGAGAATTAAACTAAAATCAGTATTTCTGACAGGACTTCAATAAAACTCTGTGACTCCGGGAACTGCCAAATTATAGGGAAAAGCGTTATCCAAACCTCACCGGAGCAGGCATTGAAAGGCGAAGATATTATTCTCCGCGTTATAAACCTTATAACAACGCAGCTAACGTACGGTTGAACTTATGCCAGTGTCCGCAAGAAATCCGTCACCAGCGGGTGCGGACGTTCCGGGTGTGACAAAAATTCCGGGTGATACTGGCAGGCCATAAACCACTTGTGATTGGTTAGCTCCACAATTTCCACAAAGCCTCCCTCCGCCGAACGTCCGGAAAGGTTCAGCCCGGCTGCCGCCAGTTCCGCTTCCACATCTTCTTTTAATACGTAGCGGTGACGGTGACGCTCTAAAATTTCCGGCTGGCCGTAAATTTGCGCCGCCCGGCTGCCTGCGGTTAAGGCCACCCCGGCAAGACCGCTTTCCAGCGTGCCGCCTTGTCTGGCCTTGCCCCGCGCGTCAAACAGCACATCGGCCTGGCCGCTTTCCGGCATGGCGGCGGGAATATGAGCCACATTCCGGGCAAACTCCACCACGGCAGCGTGCATCCCCATGCCGAGGGCCAGCAGCGGCACATCATGAGTCCGGGCATAGCCTGCGGCTGCGATCATACCGTCCGCCCCGCGGGTGCCAAAACCATCCGGTATTACAATCCCCGCATAGCCGGAAAGTTTTTCCTGCGCGTTATCCGCTGTAATATCCTGCGCAGCCAGCATTTCTATCTCAGCCGAAAGCCCCAAATTTATGGCGCAGTGGTGC
Organism: Candidatus Avidehalobacter gallistercoris; assembly: GCA_018715045.1. Classification (GTDB taxonomy): domain Bacteria; phylum Bacillota; class Dehalobacteriia; order UBA4068; family UBA4997; genus Avidehalobacter; species Avidehalobacter gallistercoris. The sequence continues at coordinate 21,145 of DVMH01000022.1, read as the reverse complement.
AAAGCCTCCACCAAACTGATATAGGCGTCGGGCAGCGCTGTGTATTTACCAACCAACGCCAGCTTCACCACCTTATTATTAGCCAAAGAGCGCTGATAAAATTCCTCCCAGCCGCGAATATCGGCGTCAGCCGGAGCAAAACCCAACTTTTCAGCCACAATTTTGTCCAAACCCTGCCGATGCAGGCTTAACGGCAATTCATACACATTGTCCGTATAAAGCTGCTGGATAACCGCCTGTTTATCAATATCGCAGAAAAGCGAAATTTTATCAACAGCGCTCTGTTCCAACTCCACCTCGGTGCGGCAGACGATAACATCCGGCTGGATGCCGAGGCTTCTGAGCGTCTTCACGCTGTGCTGCACCGGTTTGGTTTTTGCTTCGCCCGCCACATGCAGATACGGCACCAGCGCCACATGAACGAACAGAGTATTTTCACGCCCCAGATCGCGCCGCATCTGACGAATCGTCTCCAGAAAAGCCAGAGATTCAATATCGCCCACCACGCCGCCGATCTCCACAATAATCACATCAAAAGCCCAATCGGCCAAATCGTTGGTTATGGTGCGTTTAATCTCATTGGTAACATGGGGGATGACCTGCACAGTGTTGCCACCAAAATCGCCCGCCCGTTCACGGTCAAGAATATGACGGTAAATGCGTCCCAGTGTTGAGCAGGCGCGCCCTGAAAGGCTTACATTCATAAAGCGCTCGTAATGTCCCAGCGCCAAATCCGTCTCCATGCCGTCGTTGGTAACGAAAACTTCACCGTGCTGATACGGGTTCATCAGTCCGTTGTCGGTGTTAAAATAAGTGTCCAGCCGCAGCACGCCCACCTTAAGGCCACGCCCTTTTAGCAATTTGCCGAGCGACGCCGCAGTCAGCCCCTTACCCAGCGAGGAAACCACCCCGCCGGTAAAAAAGATATATTTTGTCATCGCTTTGTCCTCAAAATCTACCTTACTGTAATTCCCGTTTTAAGCTTCACATTTTCTGTGGAGCGGAAACGCCCAGCAGACCCAGACATTTTGCCACCGCGTCTGCCGTCACCCGGCAGAGCCATAGGCGCGCCGCCTGCAAATCCTGCTCCACACCCAGCACACGGCAGGCGCCGTAAAAACTGTGAAACAGAGCGGAAAGCTCCATCACATATGCCGCAATACGGTGAGGAGCTTCCTGTACCGCTGCCTGAGCAATTTCATCCGGCAGCTCCAGTAGCCGCCGCAGCAGATCACGCTCTGTTTCATCCGTCAACAGGCCGAAGTTAACGTTCTCCAAGGCGGCCAGCTGAATACCCTGTTCCGCCGCCTGATTGATAATACTGTTGATACGAGCATGGGCATACTGCACATAATAAACCGGGTTGTCCATCGACTGGCTCTTGGCCAAATCAAGGTCAAAATCCATCTGGCTGTCCGCCGAACGCATGACGAAGAAGAAACGCGCCGCGTCTTTGCCCACCTCGGCAAGCAGCTCCTCCAGCGTCACATAAGTACCCGCCCGCTTCGACATACGCATAATCTCCCCGCCGGAGAACAGACGCACCAGCTGCATTAAAATAATTTCCAGCTCATCCGCCGGATAGCCCAGCGCCGAAAGCGCCGCCTTAAGCCGCGCTACATGACCATGGTGATCCGCCCCCCAGATGTTAATCAGACGGGTAAACCCTCGCTCATATTTGTTTTTATGATATGCAATATCCGCCGCGTAATAAGTGGGTATACCATTGGCGCGCACCAGCACCTCCGGCTTTTCGCAGCCGAATTTGTCCGCCGCAAACCAAAGCGCGCCGTCCTGCTCGATGACCGCACCCTCTTCTTTGAGCTTCTGTACCGCGCCCAGCACCTCGCCGCCGTCATGCAAAGTCTGCTCGCTGAACCACACATCATATTCCACGCCGTAATGCGCCAATGCCTCTCTGATCGCGCCGATCTTTCTGGCCAGCGCATAGCGGATCAGCTCCGCCTGTCGTTCCGCCGGCTGAGTCTCCAGCAGTTTATCACCTTCCGCCGCAATATATTCCTTGACAGTGGTGATAATATCCTCGCCGTGATAGCCATCCTCCGGGAAAGGTACGTTCTGTTCAAACTGCTGCAAATATCGCGCCTCCAAAGAGAGACCGAAGTTTTCAATTTGCTTGCCCGCGTCGTTGATATAATACTCCCGCGTTACGTCATAGCCAGCCGCCTGCATGATATTCGCCAGGCTGTCGCCAATAGCCGCGCCGCGCGCGTTGCCCAGGTGCAGTTCACCAGTAGGGTTAGCCGAAACAAACTCAACATTCACCTTTTGGCCGCCGCCGGCATTGCTTTCGCCAAAGCTTTTACCCTGCCCGACCGCATCCGCCAGGCCGTCAGTCAGCCAGTGCGCCTGCATGCGAAAGTTAATGAATCCGGCTCCTGCAATCTCAACGTTCTCAACCCACAGGGGCGTTTCTTCCTTATATAAGTGTGCCAAAATGGCTTCAGCAATTTTTCGAGGCGGCATTTTCGCCTGCCGTGACATAAGCATTGCCATGTTAGCTGCGAAATCGCCGTGCGCCTTTTCACGCGGGCGTTCGATCACAAAATCCGGCACTGTCTCAAAGGATATCTCCCCCGCTGCTCTCGCCGCTTCCGCCGCCTGCGTCAAATCCTTGCGCAGCTCCTGCCGCGTTTCCTCCAACCAATTCATAGCATATCCTCCTGTCTGCCGGACGCAAAATTCAGTCCGGCCACGTTACGTTTCTCGCGCGGGAAGTCAATCTCATTATCCTGAATAAACAGAGTCACCGTGCCGGAAACAATCAGCTTGTCATTGTCGTCCGTCACGTCCACAGTGTAAATGCCCAGATGTTTGCCGCGGTTTTTCTCCTTGGCCTTGGCATGCAGCGTGCCGCCGCTGCAAGTGGTATGATAATTCAGCGAAAGCTGCTCCGGCGTCACAAAATAGCCGTAGGACATGGCCGCCTTGCCCGCTGCCTGCCCCACCATCGTGGCCAGCCAGCCGCCGTGCACATTGCCTTGCAAATTCAAATGCCGGGGCAAAAGCGGCATGATCATCGTGGCAAAGCCAGGTCCAAAATCCACCAGCTCGATACCGTCAGAATAGTAGAAATTCTCGTTTTCATTGATATACTCAATTTTCGTCGCCCAATCCGCGTTCCTAAACGCCGGGCGCAATGCTTCCGTCATGCGCGTCACCTCGTGCCGGATTAATCATTTTAACGCCAAAAAAGCCCGCAGGCGTTCCCAGCCACAGGCATTTTTATCCTAACCTATTAGATTATAGCAGATATTTCGGCGGCTGTCTATGCCAAATGCGACACTTTTCCCAAAGCGCCGTCCAGCAAAAAACGCCCTCCCGCCGTGGGCAACACCCATCGTCAGGAGGACGTGCTTAAGAGTTATGCTTTAATACAAATTGAACAGAATCTTGGCGATTTCCGCACGGGTAATATTAGCAAGGGGTTTGATCGTGCCGTCCTCATAGCCGCCCACGAAGCCCAGCGTTACCAGGCGTGAAACGTGCTCTTTGGCCCAGTCGCTGATAGTGTCGCCGTCAGCAAAAGTCTGCTCGCCCGCAGCATAGCCCTCGCCCAAAATACGGCTGATCACGGCCATTGCCTCCTGACGGCTGATGTTGTTGCGCGGATAGAAATAAATCGTTCCTTTCACGTCCTCGCCAGTCATAATACCCTCGGCATAAACGGCGCGGATAGCGCCCAGCGCCCAGCCGGGAATATCCGCCCGGTCGGCGTAAGGCAGGCTCACCTCCTGCGAGGTATCCAGTTTCAAATAGCGCGCCGCGATAACGGCAAACTCGGCACGAGTCAGGTTGCGGCTGGGATTAAACGTAAGATTACCCGCCGCGTCCGTCTCTCCCTGCATCAAGCCGCGCGCCGAAAGGTAGGCAATATTTTCCGCCGCCCAATGCCCGGCAGGCACATCGGTATACTTTAGCTCAGCGCTCTTATCGCCCACAGTAAACGTCAACGACTTGCGAGTCAAATCGCCCGTCTCGTCACAGGCCAGAAGCGTCAGGCGGTGCTGACCGTCAGCCAGGCCGGATATTTCACACGTTACAATCCCCGTACCCCAGGCATAGTTGAAATCAACCGGCTGGCCATCAAGCGTCAGTGTCAATCCATCTTTATCCGGCAACTCACTGCCATAGCCTACCGCCACACGGAAGCTGAACGAGGCGCTGGCGCCGCTGGCCACATTAGTGGGCAGATTGACGCCCACAATGGTGATACCGTTGCCTGCCGCCTGTTGCAGTACCACCAGACGCGCCGTGGTACTGCCCGCCTGCACGATAATCTGGCCAGATGTATCTTTACCGCCCGCGTGATAAACTCCATTCTCGTCGATCATTCCAATATCGCCGGATACCGACCACGTTAGCCCGCGATTATCCAGCGCTACCGCCTCGCCCTTATAAACGCCCGCAGCGGAGAGCGTTACCTCATCGCCAGGCAACACATTCAGAGTAGAAACCGCTGTGCCGCCTTGCATAATTTGCAGTTGACCGACGGATTTCAGCACATAAACATTCTGCTCCGCGGTCAAATCGCCGCAAACGGCACGAAAAGTCACCTTGCCTGCCGTATCGCCAGCTGTAAGCCGAGACGCGCCGTCGCCGGTCTCCTCAATTGCGGCGTCGCCCTCAGTCACTTCCCAGTCCACATAATCAGGCAAGCTGGCTGCGTCCAATGCCGCGTTCAAACCCACCGCCCGAAGCGCCAATTCCGAACCAGCCAGCAGATAACGCCGTCCGGCCTCGATTTGCAGGACGCTGGCAGAGCTTTCCTTGTCCTGCTTATTAATCAGAAAGATATAATTGGCGCAAAGACGCGGCTGCCCGTCCGAAGGAGAATTGACCACGCCAATCTCCCGTCCCAGCCGACGCACCGCCATCACCGAAGAGCCGCCGCCGTCCAGATTAAGTGCGTTTACCGCGCCAAGGCTGCTCATCTCACGCGCCAGCACAGCAGGGGATAAACCAACGCTGTAATCGGTCTGACGTCCGTCATTCTCCAGAAAGAACATTGAGCCGTCCGCCCGAAAACCGATCGCCGTCCGCGCCGCATTACCAGTGGGGCTATCTCCCGCCGCAATCTGGCCGTTCAGCAGCAGGCTTTTGCCGCCCACGGCATAAACGGCCTCTTTCCAGGCCGGGTCAGACGCAGAAATGGTCAGCGTTACCTCGTCGCCCGCTGCAAAAATGCCGAGCTTCGTCGCATCCCCTGTGGCCGCAATAGTCAGCACCATCTGGTTGGGAAGAATCGCAGTAGAGCCGGTTTCCTCCCGCACCGAAACGACACGGCAACGTATCGAGCAGCCAATATACGGGTCGACGTCGTCAATTTTCTCCAGCACCACATTAGTGCCGGGCTTGTCCAACCGGGTCTTATCACCCCAGTTGTGATCGTAAAGGTTTACGGTGTAAGAGGAGCGCGTCTTGTTCAGGTTCTCCACTGTTACGCCGCCACGAGGGCCATTCACGTACATATTCAGCACTGGCTTGCCGAATATATAGCTGCCGTCATCGCGAAACCCCACGGCATACGCCCCGCCGGCGGAAGTAATAAGCTTACCGTCCTGAATCACGATACCAATGGGAACGCCGCTGTTAGTGTTAAAGAAATCGGCGTTGAACCCGGCCAGCACGTCGTAACCCAAATCATCTTTCAGATAATCCGCCACATAACCGATCGACGAACGGCCGTAAAAACCCCGGCCATACGCCACAATAGGCTGCACGCTCTCACTCGGCTGATATTCAATGTAATGCAGCCGCTGCGCGCCCAGCTCGTTTTCCGCTGCAACATCGTAATATGTCACCCCTGGCCCAAGGGCATACTGCTGCGGATAAAAATACGCCGCCGTATAAGCCAAAGCCGGACTAGCCGCCAGCAGCGTCAACAACAGCGCCGCCAACACGACCCCAATCTTTGCGTTCCAACGCATGGTTAAATCCTCCTTATACCTATCACCCATTTACTGCCTTAGGTTTTATATTATAGCAAAAAAACGCCCGCAAGGAAAGCCCTGCGGCCGTTTTTTCCGCAAATTTCCACAAATTTCCGCTATTCAGCGCCCTCAGCCAAATGCTCATATTTCCGCTTGGTCGCCATACCGCCCCGAAGATGCCGTTCCGCTTTGTTGTTGGCCAAAATCTCCCGCACCTGCCCGGCCACCACCTCATTCAACAGCGGCAGACGTTCGGTCACGTCCTTATGTACGGTGCTTTTGCTGACGCCAAAAACGCCCGCCGTCTGCCGTACGGTAGATTTGCTTTCAATTATGTAATTGCTGATTTCCAACACACGCTTCGCGATATATTCCTGCATGAAAATAGCCTCCCCAAGCCTAAACTTTGTTAAAGTCTATGCTGGGAAGGCTCTTTTATGCCAGCGGCCAAGGCTTTCAGTTTTGGCCGCTGGCAGTCCGGCAAAATGCGCTGAAACTTCCGTCACACACGACTGCATAATAGCGGTAGCCGCACACGAAATTATAGCAATACACCCCGTGCTGCCTGAGTATAGGGCAGGCAATATAGCTTCTGAAGCCCGCCTTACACATCACGCATATCAGACGCTTGCAACCTATTTCCCAAATGCTTCTAAAGCTCGTTCAGCGGTATGTTCTGAGCAATTAATGCCGCACTGCCTGTGGCAATAGCTTTCAGAAAATCAAGCCTCTAAAAACGCTTTATACGCCTTGTACGCCTCATAAATATCCGCTTTGCTAGTCACTTCCCACGGCGCGTGCATACTCAGCACCGGCACACCGCTGTCGATGACCTCCATACCGTAAAGAGCCAGAATATACGCGATGGTACCACCGCCGCCCAGATCGACACGCCCCAGTTCCGCCGTCTGGTAATGCACATCCGCGTTGTCCATCACGCGGCGGATATAAGCCAGATACTCGGCGTTGGCGTCGTTGCTGCCGGATTTGCCTCGTGCCCCGGTGAATTTGTTAAACACCACCCCGTGCGAGAGATAAGCTGCGTTCTGTTTCTCAAACGCCGCGGCATAGGCATGATCATAAGCTGAGCTAACGTCGGAGGAAAGCATTTTGCTGTCTCTGAGAGCCCGACGCAGCTTCAACTCGGAATATTCACCGCAAAGCTCCAGCACCTCAGCTACCGCATTTTCAAAGAAATGCGACTGCATACCCGTCGCACCCACGCTGCCGATTTCCTCCTTGTCCACAAGCAAGCAGCAGGCCGTGCGGCGAATGTCAGCCGTCTCCAGCATGGCCAGCAGCGATGTATAGGCGCAGGAACGGTCGTCCTGGCCATATGAAAGTATCATGCTGCCGTCAAAACCGGCCTCGCGCGCCGCCCCGGCAGGAACGGCCTCCAGCTCGGCGGAGATAAAATCAGCCTCTTCGATGTCGTACTTCTCTTTCAGCAGATGCAATACATTGGCAGCCACGGCCTTTTTCTTCTCGCCTGGCAGCGGCATATTGCCGACGAGTATATTCAGATCCTCGCCCTCCACCACGCGCGCGCCCTTTTTCTCCAGCTGCTCCTGTGCCAGATGGATCAACAAGTCCGTCACGCAGAACACCGGGTCGGACGCATCCTCGCCAATCACGATATCAACTGCCGTGCCATCCTTTTTTACCACAGTGCCATGCAGCGCCAGCGGCAGCGTCACCCACTGGTATTTTTTGATACCGCCGTAATAGTGCGTGTCCAAATAAGCCAGCTCGCCGTCCTCAAACAGCGGATTCTGTTTGATGTCCAGCCGTGGCGAATCTATGTGCGCACCCAGGATATTCATGCCCTTCTCAGGCCCTTCAGCACCGATTTTGAACAATGCCACCGCCTTTTTCATACAGACAGCATACACCTTATCGCCCGCCTTTAAGTCAGCGCCCGCCGCCGTCAGATCAGCCAGATTACGATAACCCTCCGCCTCAGCCTGCTGAACAATCAGCTTGACACACTCCCGTTCAGTCTTGCCACGGGAAAGGAAATCACGGTAACCCGCCGCTACCCGTTCCAGCTCCTGCATGGCTTTCTTGTTGTACGATAAAAATGCATTTTTATTTTCCATATAATAAAACCTCCGTATCATATACTGCCAGATTACTTACTATTATATGCTATTTACCGCGCTTAGACAAGCCCGCGCAAACAATAACCGCCGGCGGCAGCATACCCGGCGGCAGTTATTATATATGTTTTCTGTACTCAGGCAAGCGCCGCCGCGATCGCCGCCGCCGCCCGCTCCAGTTCCGCCTCGGTGTGCGACGACATCAGCGCCGCCCGCAAAATGGCTTCGCCGCGCTTAACGGTTGGATATCTGATGGCCGATATGTAATAGCCCTCGTCAAACAGCCGCTTTGAGACTGCCAGAGCCCGTTCCTCATCACCAACAAAAATCGGAATGATCGCCGTCTGCGAATCCGCCGCCACACCTTTGGCATGCAGCGCCGCCGTAAACACCCGCACGTTCTGCTGCAGCCGCGCCACCCGCTCCGGCTGCTGCTCCAACAGTTCCACCGCCCGTCCAGCCGCCGCCATCACCAGCGGCGAAAGCGAGGTGGAAAAAATAAAGCTGCGGGTATTGTTGCGCAGATAATCAATCAGCACGGCGCTGCCGCAGACATAGCCGCCCTCCGCGCCGAAAGCCTTGCTCAGCGTGCCCATCAGAATGTCCACGCTGCCGGACATGTTGAAATGCTCCTCAATGCCGCGCCCCCGCGCCCCAATAACGCCGGTGGCATGAGCCTCGTCCAGCATCAGCAGCAGGCCGCTTTGCTCCGCCAGCCGGTGCAGTTCCGGCAAGTCAGCGATATCGCCGTCCATGCTGAACACCGCGTCGCTGACGATCAGGCCGCTTTTGGCGCCGCTTGCCGCCAGCTTCGCCGCCAGATCGGCCATGTCGTTGTGGCGGTAAATAACCGTCTGCGCTTTGCTCTGGCGGCAGCCGTCAATAATGCTGGCGTGGTTCAGCTCGTCGCTGAAAATATGGTCGCCCGCCTTGGTCAGCGCGGGAATAATGCCGGAATTGGCGGCAAAACCGCTGTTGAACACCAGCGCCGCCTCCCGTTCCTTAAAGCGCGCCAAAGTCTGCTCCAGCCGGGCGTGCGGTGTGGAAGTGCCGGTCAGCAGCCTGCTGCCGCCACTCCCCACCCCGAATTCCGCCAGCGCCGCCGCTGCCGCCGCCTTAACCTCCGGGTCTCTGCACATATCCAGATAAGCGTTGGACGCCAACATCAGCATATCGCGCCCCTGATAGCGCACATGCGAGCTTTGCGCGCTCTCCAGCACGTTGATGGTGCGATAAAGCCCCTTAGCCTGCAATTCCGCCAGTTCATCGGCATAACGCCGCCATTTGTTCATACCTTCGCCTCCCCGTTAAAACGCACCAGCACCTTTTGCCGCTGCAAATAATCCAGACAGCCGGCCAGCTCTGCCGCCCTACCCCGGAACAGAAACACCCGCCCGCCGTCCGGGCTGCCCAGCGGCTTTAAGCAGGTGATACGCACATAACCGATCTTCCGCGCGGCAACATATCCGGTCACATAATCCGGATCGTCTGAGATACAAAGTTCCGCCACGATATTCGGGTGGTTCACCACCTTAGTGGCCAGCACCAGCGCTTCATTAAAATGATTCTTGCCGCCGCAGGCAGCTTCATCAGCCCCCTCGGCATCCATATATGTAGCGCGCACGCCGCGCTGATGATCCGGCTCTAACCGCTCCAACGTATCCACGTCCAACAGGATTGCACCGCGCATGGCATAACTCTGCCGCCAGATCTGCAATATCTCGTCCACCCGCCGGATGCCCAGCCGTTCCAACTGCGCCCGCACCAGAAGCATACCCTCCTCCGGCGTGTCAGCCGTAAGCGTGGTCACCGGCAGCGCCGGCAAATACATAATATCCGCCTCATTCACAGCCTCCATTTTCAAATTGATGAAATCAGGGCTGCCCTTGCCGTGCTGTAGGGCGCGATTCAGCAGGCGGGTACAGTAAGCCGCCAGCTCGTCCTCGCGCACGATTTTCTCCGCACCGGAAATATGCTCCGTACCCTTTGAGGCGCGCATTTTGATACTAAACCGCCTCATTTTTGCCTTCCTCCTTTAACCGGGGGCAATAATACCCCCTCGCCATACAGGCCTGCCAACAGCCGCCTTAACAGTGGGTAAAGCGCCAATGCCGCCACCGCCGTCAGCAGCATACCCGGCGCCGCCGCCCCGATCAACACCCAAGGACTGACGCCGAGCAGAGCCGAAAGCACCAGCCGCGCCGCCGCCGTACCCAGCGGCCCGGCCAGAAAAACCGTTAGGCCTCTTACGCCCGCCAAAGCCAGCAAACCGCCCGCCGTCACCCGGAAAACCAGCGCCACCACAACATTCAACAAAGTATGCGTACCCAGCATAAAGTTAAGCAGACTGGCCAGAACACCGATCACAAAATAACGCTTAAAGCCCAAACAAGCCGCCAGAGCCACCGCAAAGGGCGCAGAAAGCTGGAATTCAGTTCCCGGCAGCAGCCCCGGCAGCTTAAAACTGCCCAACACCGCCAGCCCCGCCGCCAGCCCCGCCATCATGGTCAACGCCCGCACCTTGTTTTGCCCGTTAAATATGCAAACCAGTCCTTTCTGATAAAATTTACAAATCTATCTTAACCGCTGCCGGAACAATTGTCAATATTTTTTTGTATCAAGGTTAACATTTATTTCTGTGCGCTTGGCATACGGCAAATTTTGCTGTCCAACGCCGCTTGAAAACCCAGTAAATATATGTTATTATTAGGCAAAGAGGTGAGAAATATGAAAATATCCACCAAGGGGCGCTATGCACTGCGTATGCTGCTGGATCTGGCCGAACATCAGAACGACGGCTTTATCGCGCTGAAAGACATTGCCGCCCGCCAGGATATTTCCAAAAAATATCTGGAGCAAATCGTCTCTATTCTGAATAAATCCGATATGCTGCAAACCAACCGCGGCTTTCAGGGCGGCTATAAGCTGGCGCGGACACCGGATAAATATACCGTAGGAGAAATCCTGCGGCTGACGGAGGGCGGTTTGGAGCCGGTGGCCTGTCTGGCGCACGGTACCCTGAACTGCACCCGCGGCTGCGGCTGCGCAACGCTCCCCGTCTGGCAGGGCTTAGACCGCGTGATCAACGAATACCTGGACGGTATAACTTTACAGGATATTCTTGATCAGCAGCGGCAGATGTACAGCAACAACTATGTCATCTGAGCAGCGGCTTTTGGAATAAAAAGGCGTTGATGAAAACGACTGCACGCTATATATCATAAAGAAATGGCTACCAATAGATGACTATCCCCCTAAATATGGGTAAAAAAATAGCCGCCGTCTTTTCAAGAGTCGGGCGGTTATTTTTTTCTCTATTTGGCAAACATCGGCGATGACAAATACCTCTCCCCGGTATCTGTCAAAAGAGCTACAATGACTTTGCCCCGATTCGCCGGGCGCGCCGCCAGTTTAGCGGCAGCCCACACTGCCGCCCCGGCAGAAATACCGACCAGCAGCCCCTCGCGTCTGGCAATTTCCCGTCCAGTGGCAAAAGCATCCTCGTCGGCCACCGCGATGACCTCGTCATATATCGAGGTATCCAGCGTCTGCGGTACAAAGCCTGCGCCGATACCCTGTAATTCGTGCGGCCCGGCATGGCCTCCGGAAAGCACCGGCGATCCAGCAGGCTCTACCGCCACTATTTTAACCTCAGGCTTCTGCTGCTTCAGATACTGTCCCACACCGGAAATGGTGCCGCCAGTACCCACTCCGGCCACGAAAATATCCACTTTGCCTTCCGTCTGCTGCCAAATTTCCGGACCTGTCGCAGCAAAATGTGCTGCCGGATTGGCAGGATTGGCAAACTGTCTTGGAATGAAGCTGCCGGGAATATTCGCCGCCAGTTCCTCGGCCCTGGCGATTGCTCCTGCCATGCCTTTGGCACCGTCAGTCAGCACCAGCTCTGCGCCGTAAGTCTTCAACAGATTGCGTCGTTCCATGCTCATCGTTTCCGGCATGGTCAACAGCACTTTATAGCCCCGCGCACCGGCCACAGCCGCCAGCCCAATGCCAGTGTTGCCGCTGGTTGGCTCGATGATCACCGCGCCTGGCTTAATCAACCCCTGCTGCTCCGCATCGTCCAGCATGGCCTTGGCGATTCTGTCCTTAGCGCTGCCCGCCGGGTTAAAACATTCCAATTTACCCAGCAGCGTAGCAGGAATTTCATGCGCACGCTGAAAATTCGCCAACTCCAGCAGCGGAGTATTACCAATCAAATCGTCAATAGATTTCGCCCAAGTCATAATATCCTCTCCTTTTTTGGCAATACTAACGTTGCAAAGCATGACCCTGTAAACCTATAAATTTTATAGGAATTATTATAGCATCAGCCACCGCGTCATGTCAAGGGCAAGTTTTTTCGCCCCCACTATTGACAAACCGTATGTTTCTGTGTAGAATACATTTATTGATAGTATACCAAACACCTAGGTTTTGTCAGTTTGCCGCCCCGGCGGCGGCTGCAAACCCAATTCAATAGAAGGAGAAAGCCATGACGGAACAAAAAACTATTTACGTCGATAACTCGGCCACCACAAAAATGAGCCAAACGGCGGTGGACGCCATGCTGCCCTATCTGGCGGATTTCTACGGCAATCCGTCCAGTCTGCACAGTGTGGGCCAGAAAGCAGCGGAGGCCATTACCCTGGCCCGCGCGCAAATTGCGGCGCTGCTGGATTGCACACCGCAGGAGATATATTTCACCTCCGGCGGCAGTGAAGCCGATAATCAGGCTCTGCTCTCCGCCGCCATCATTGGCGAACGCAAGGGCAAAAAACACATCGTCAGCACAGCCATCGAGCACCATGCCGTACTGCACACTCTGAAACGCCTGCAAAAGCAGGGCTTCGAGGTAACGCTGCTGGACGTGCACAGAGACGGTCTGGTGCGTCCGCAGGAACTGGCTGCTGCAATCCGCCCCGACACCTGCCTTGTCTCGGTAATGTTCGCCAATAATGAGATCGGCACCATCCAGCCAATTGAAGAAATTGGGCGCATCTGCAAGGAAAAGGGCGTAATGTTCCACACCGACGCCGTTCAGGCGGTGGGTCATATCCCGGTTTCGGTTCAAAAAGCGCAGGCAGATTTCCTCGCCCTCTCCGCCCACAAATTCCACGGGCCGAAAGGTATCGGCGTGCTTTATGCGCGCAAAGGCATACCGCTGACCAATCTGATCGAGGGCGGCGCACAGGAAAAAGGCAAACGCGCCGGCACGGAGAATATTCCCGCGATCATGGGTATGGCAGCCGCCATGCAAGAGGCCTGCAACCATTTAGAAGAAAACGCAGCCAAAATGCGCGCCATGCGCGACCGCTTGCTTGAGGGTTTAAGCACCATTCCCCACAGCACCGTAAACGGCGACTGCGAAAAAAGGCTGCCCGGCAATGTAAATATGTGCTTCGAGGGGATTGAAGGCGAATCTCTGCTGTTGCTGTTGGACGATAAAGGTATCTGCGCCTCCTCAGGCAGCGCCTGTACCAGCGGAGCGCTGGATCCCAGCCATGTGCTGTTAGCCATTGGTCTGCCGCATGAGGTGGCGCACGGTTCGCTCCGCCTTTCACTATCAGAGGAAAATACGATGGCAGAAATGGAATATATTATTAAGACTGTGCCGGAAGTCGTCTCCTATCTGCGGGAGATTTCCCCCATCTGGCACGATTTGGAGGAGGGAAAGAAAAACCATGTTATATAGCGAAAAAGTTATGGATCATTTCAGAAATCCCCGCAATCTCGGCACGATGGACGACGCCGACGCGGTGGGCGAAGTGGGCAATGCCAAATGCGGCGATATCATGCGTATATACCTCAAAATAAAGGACGACATTATCACCGACGTTAAATTCATCACTTTCGGCTGCGGCTCGGCCATTGCCAGCAGCTCAATGGCAACGGAAATGATTAAAGGCAAACCTGTTTCTGAAGCCTTGCAGCTTTCCAACAAGGCAGTGGTGGAGGCTCTGGAGGGTCTGCCTACCCACAAGCTGCATTGTTCAGTGCTGGCGGAGGAAGCCGTGAAAGCCGCCGTCAAGGATTACTATGACAAAAACGGCATCGCCTACGACAAAGAGCAGTTCAAACAGGCCCCGACCTGCGCTTGCGGTGAATAAACACCAACGGAGGCTGTATTATGAGCAATAAGGCTCTGATTGCCATGAGCGGCGGCGTTGATTCCAGCGTCGCCGCCTATTTAATAAAACAGGCAGGATATGTCTGCAGTGGCGCGACCATGCGTTTGTATACTAACGAAACTATCGGAAGAAAAGCACAGTCCTGCTGTTCTCTTGACGATGTAACTGATGCGCGCCAAGTGGCGGCGCGGCTCGATATACCCTTTTATGTGTTCAACCTGACCGATTGCTTTAAGCAGGAGGTTATCGAACCTTTTGTCGCGGCCTATCTGGCGGGTGAAACGCCTAATCCCTGCATTGAGTGTAACCGCCGTTTAAAATTTGACCGTTTTTTTCTGAAAGCGCGCACTCTTAAATATGATTACATGGCCACCGGGCATTATGCCCGCATTACATATGATCAGGGATGCGGGCGTTATCTGCTGCACCGCGCCGTGGACGAGAGCAAGGATCAAAGCTATGTGTTATATGTGCTGACACAGGATCAACTGGCTCATACCCTGTTTCCGCTGGGTGATCTATCAAAGCATGAGGTACGCAAAATCGCCGAGGCGCAGGGTTTCGTTAACGCACACAAAGCGGAAAGCCAGGATATCTGCTTTATCCCGGACAGACATTACGCCGAATATATCGAACAGTTTACCGGACAATCCGCCCCGCCCGGTGATTTTGTTGACAGCGCAGGTCACGTAATTGGCCGCCATCAGGGTCTGATACGCTATACTATCGGCCAGCGGCGGGGGCTACGTCTGGCTATGGGAACGCCCGTTTACGTCACCCGCCTGAATGCGGCGGATAACACCGTCACCGTCGGCCCTGCCGAAGAATTGGACTCCCGCCGTGTCACCCTGCATAAAATCAATCTGATTGCGGCGGATAATATCACTAAACCCTTGCGTTTTACTGCCAAAATACGCTATAATCAAAATGCGCAGGCGGCGCTCGTCCACCAAACCGGACCGGACGAGCTTGTTATCGAGTTTGACCGGCCGCAGCGCGCCGCGGCTCGTGGCCAATCCGCCGTAATTTATGACGGCGATGTGGTTATCGGCGGCGGCGTCATCATTTAATATTAAATTTTAATATTGAAAAGAGGAGAAACAGCAAAATGATTAATGAAAGATTTGAGCTGAACAAAAATCTGGCGCAAATGCTGAAAGGCGGCGTCATCATGGATGTGACCACTCCGGAGCAGGCCAAGATCGCTGAGGCCGCTGGCGCCTGCGCCGTAATGGCGCTGGAGCGTATCCCTGCGGATATCCGGGCAGCAGGCGGCGTTTCCCGTATGAGCGACCCCAAGATGATCAAGGGAATCCAGGCCGCCGTTTCCATTCCTGTAATGGCCAAATGCCGTATCGGCCATTTTGCCGAAGCTCAGATTTTGCAGGCCATTGAAATCGACTATATCGACGAGAGCGAAGTGCTTTCCCCTGCCGACGACAAGTATCACATCGACAAGACCGCGTTTAAGGTGCCGTTTGTCTGCGGCGCGCGTGATTTGGGCGAGGCGCTGCGCCGTATCAACGAGGGGGCTTCGATGATCCGCACCAAAGGCGAACCTGGTACCGGCGACGTGGTGCAGGCAGTGCGGCACATGCGCCTGATGCAGGCTGAGATTCGCCGCCTCACCTCAATGAGCGAGGACGAGCTGTTCGACGCAGCCAAAGAATTGCAGGTGCCATACGATTTGGTACAGTATGTGCATGAAAACGGAAAGCTGCCAGTGGTGAACTTCGCCGCAGGCGGCGTGGCCACCCCTGCTGACGCAGCGCTGATGATGCAGCTGGGCGCTGAGGGCGTATTTGTAGGCTCCGGTATTTTCAAATCCGGCAACCCGGAAAAACGCGCCGCCGCTATCGTCAAGGCCGTCACTAACTACACCGACGCAAAAATGCTGGCTGAACTTTCTGAGGATCTGGGCGAAGCCATGGTGGGCATTAACGAGCAGGAGATCGAAATTCTTATGGCGGAGCGTGGCAAATAATGCAAATCGGCGTTTTGGCTCTGCAAGGTGCGTTTATTGAGCATGAACATATTTTGACGGCGTTGGGCGCATCGAGCTTTGAAATACGCCAGCTGGCGGACCTTTCCCGCTCGATGGACGGTCTGATCATACCCGGGGGAGAAAGCACCGTGCAGGGCAAACTGTTGCACGATTTAGGACTTTTTGAGCCGCTGCAAAAAATGCTCAATGACGGTCTCCCAGTATTCGGCACATGCGCAGGGCTGTTGCTGCTGGCAAAACATATCGCCAACGACGAGCGGCGTCATCTGGCAACACTTGACATTACCGCTGTGCGGAATGCTTATGGAAGGCAGCTGGGCAGCTTCCATACTATAGCGCCTTTTGCCGACTGCGGCAATATACCAATGACGTTTATCCGTGCCCCATATATCGAAAGCGCCGGCGCGAATGTAGAAATACTTGCCGCCGTCAATGAACATATCGTGGCCGCACGCGAGGGTAAGCAGCTGGTCACCGCTTTTCACCCGGAATTGACCGATGATGCGACGGTACATAAATACTTTCTCAATATGCTGAAATAATAAAAGAGCCGCAGTTTTTATTGACTGCGGCTCTTTTTTGCGCCAGAATTCAGTTAGCCAGCTGGCTTCCCAGAAAACCGGCAATTGTCTGCGCCAGCTTGTACTCCACTTCGCCGCTCTGGGGCGTATCGGAATCGCTGAGAAAAATCACGCCGCCCAGAACATCACCCTCGGCAATGATGGGAGCAGCCAGCGCCAGCTTATACTTGTCCTCCCCTGCCGCCACGGGCATAAGCTTGCCTCCCGGCTGATACTGGTAAATCTGTCTGTCCTCCATCAATCGCTCCAGCTCGCTGCTAATACGCTTCTCATTCAAATCTCGCGCAGGCGCACCGGAAACAGCAATAATGGAATCCCTGTCCGCCACAGCAGAAATATAGCCGGTAGTACGGTTCAGCGTCTCGCACATGTTGGCGGCAAAATCAGTAAATTCCCCCATTGGCGAATACTTTTTAAAAATAACTTCGCCATCTTTGGCTGTGAAAATCTCCAGCGGGTCGCCTTCGCGGATATGCATGGTTCGGCGAATTTCCTTGGGGATAACAATGCGGCCCAAATCGTCAATGCGGCGCACAATGCCTGTTGCTTTCATCATCAAGCTCTCCTTTTTTTACAAATTACTCTTGCAGTAGCTATTCTTTGCAAAGCCGGGAATTTTATGCGCCTTGGCAAGGTATACCGTAAATTTCATTTTGACTCTTTGCTCCAAAACAGTTTGCTTTCCGATAGCAGCAGGCCTGAAAGTGTCAGAACAGTGCCGGCAGCAGCCATAACAGTGATTTGCTCATGGAGAATCAATACCGATGTTATCACCGTAATGACGGGCACCATATATATGTAAATGCTGGTTTTGACCGCGCCCAGTAACTTTACGGCAAAATTCCAGGTCACAAAACAAAGCGCCGACGCGCCCAATCCCAGAAATATGATGTTAAACAAATAAACCGGAGTGGTAAAACGGGCTAAATCCAGCTGAAAATCAAAAATAAAAAGCGCCGGCAGCATAAACAGGATACCATAGGCAAAAATACGCCGGGTGGTTAGAATGGTAGGATAGCCATAGAGACTGATTTTCTTGGTCAGCACCGAATAAAAAGCCCAAACAAGGGCAGCCAGAAGCGCCAGCAAATCACCGGCCGGGTTCAACTCCAGCTTGGAGCCGTTGCAACTGATCAGAAAAATACCGGCCATCGCCACAACAAAACCGCAGAAGAAATGAGCCTGAGGCTTTTCTTCCCGCAGAAAAAGATGCGACAAAATGGCTGTAAAAAACGGTGCAACAGAAATGATCACGCCGACATTAGCCGCCAGAGTGTAGGTAAGCGCAATATTCTCCAGCAGATAATATAGGCAAATGCCGCACAGGCCAGCCGCCGCAAAAGTTAATTCCTGCGATTTGCTTGTGCCTCGCAAGCGGCGGGGGCAAACCAACAGCAAGGCAATCACTCCCAAAACAAAGCGGAAAAAAAGAATTTCTACCGGCTGAAAAGCCGCCAGCAGAATTTTTGTAGAGATAAAAGTCGTTCCCCAAACGGCAACGCTAAACAGGGCGGTTAAATGCCCCGCAGTGCTGTTACTTAACATGGATCGTATTGTTTTCCTCCTTATTCTGAAAGCCATTCCGCCTTCGTTAACCGCGTAAAATGAGCCGTGCGCACCTCGCCCAGCAGCGGGCAGGGCACTTGCCTCTCAGTGTGATGATAACTGAAACCGCACTTCTCCTGCACCTTTCGGGATTTGGTGTTGCCATCATAGGAGACACACCAGACTGTATTGCAGCCCAAATCCTCAAAACAACGGCGCAACAGTTCCCGCACCGCCTCAGGTATCAGGCCTCGCCCCCAATACGGCACACCAATCCAATAGCCGATTTCCGCCTCGTCCGCCTGCATAGGCGATTCGCCCTGCCCGGAGCGCATAATGCCTACGCTGCCCACTGGAAGCCCTGTCTCCCGCAGCACCACGGCATACGTCTCCGGCGCCGAAAGCACCTCCCGGATAATCGCCTGGCTGTTTGCCACACTGGTATGCACCGGCCAGCCTGCCACCGGCCCCACCGCGGGGTCTTTAGCGTATTTGTAAAGCTCGGCCGCATCACTTTCCGCCCAAGGGCGGAGCAATAGCCGTTCAGTTTGCAATATCATCAGGCCTGCACTTCTCCTTAACACTAAATATACCGCACTGTTTCCGTCAATTCTTTACGCTGGCTGTGGCTGGGCAGGGGTCCGGCGCCGGGCGCGGCATAGCCAAGATCCAGCAGCATCAGCACTTCCTCATTCTCCGGCAGCTCAAACTTGGCCGCCGTTTCCACCGGGTCAAAGAAATTCAACCAGCAGCTGTCAACGCCGGCGTCAGCCGCTGCCAGCATCATATGATTAACTCCTATTAGGAAAACACACTGTCAAAAGGGTTTTTGCTTTTGGCGGGGGTCAGCCCGCCTCGGCGGTGTCAGTGGTGTTGATTTCAATGTACTCGGCAATCCGGCGGAACTCGTCCGCAAACTTGAAATGAACGCTGATATTGCCGTTTTCGTAAATCTTGATGTGGTCTACCAAGTCCGTGAGGATTTCACGGGTGAGCGTTTCGATGCTTTGATACTTTGCAAATGCTACCAGTGCGGGGTGTTCCTTGTCAACGCCATTCAAGAGCTCCGCCCGTTCCGCGTTCAGCCGGGCCAGCACATCCGCAAGCTCGGCGGCCTGCCGTTCATAATCGGCTTTCATATCCCGGTATTCCTGCTGGGTGATTTCCCCGTCTTTCCAATCTTGATACAGTGACTGCTTGTAGCGGGTTATCCGGGTCAATTCCTTTTCCTTTGCGGCTATCTGGTCGTTAAGGCGGTGGGATTGACTTTTTTTCAGCGGGGCCGAGTTGATACGGGCAATCAACGCCGAGTAGGAAACGGCGGTGTTCACTTGATACTGGATAGCGAACAGGACGGCGGCCTCCAAACGGTTGTGTTTGATAGAGTGCATGGTGCAGGCCGTCCGGGAGCGGTTCTTGTAAGTGGAGCAGGCGTAATAGATATTTTTCCCGCTCTGGCTGCGGGTGATGGATTTCCCGCAGTCCGCACATTTCAGAAAACCGCTGAACAGGTGAACCTCGCGCCCTTTGGGGGAAGTCCGGGTATCGCGTACCAGCAGGGCCTGCACCTTGTCAAAGGTTTCGTGGGAGATAATCGCCTCGTGGGTATCGGGGACGCGCACCCATTCTTCCTCCGGCACAGCCTCAATCTGGTGTACCTTGTAGCTTTTCACCCGGCGGCGGCCCTGTACCAAATCCCCGGTATAAATGGGGTTGGTGAGGATTTCATGTATCATGCGGGCTCCCCACATGGGGTCATCCGCCACAGCCGAGGAAACGGGCAGACCCTTTTTCCGGCGGTAGGCCGTGGGGCTGGGTATGCCGTGTTCGTTGAGGTACAGCGCGATGGCCCTTTTAGACGAGCCTTGCAGGAGCATGGAATACACGCGCTTGACGGTTTCTGCGGCCTCGGTATCGACCAGAAGTTGATGCTTGTTTGCCGGGTCTTTGATATAGCCGTAGGGGGCGAAAGAGCCGATATACTGGCCGTTGCGCCGCTTATAATCAAAAACCTGCCGGATTTTCTTTGAGGTCTGGTAGCAATAGTTATCGTTCATCACGTTAGTTATCGGAACGATAATGTTTGAAACGCTGTCGGGGTTTAGGTAGCTGTCCACATTCTCCGCAAGGGAGATAAAGCGGACGCCCATCTGCACAAACAGGTTATCAATCAGACTCCCCGCGTCACTGTAATTCCGGGCGAACCGGGAAAGGTCTTTCACAATCACGCAGTTGATTTTCCCGCTCATCACATCGGCCAAAAGCCGCTGGAAGTTTTCGCGGTTGGCATCCGTCCCGGTGTGCCCATCGTCCACATATTCAACCGCGCTTTCAAATTCGTCCATGTGCCGCTGGTAGAAGTCCCCCAGCAGGTCACGCTGGTTTTTCACGCTGTTGCTGTCATCCTTGCCCTTTTTCAAATCCTCTTTGGAAAGGCGGATGTACTCGCCCAAACGCCAGCGCCGGATTGTATATGTAGGGGTAAAAGCCTGCTGATACCCTCTGTTTTTAGCTCGTGCCATTGTTCCTCCTTCCCTATCACATTACACTTATATTATACCTCTGTCCGGGGCAATCAACAAGGATGTCGATGCCTCGGGACATTTTGTCTCGAAGTAGGAGCAGGCCGCAACAGCAGTTACAGCCCGCTCTTTTGCCGGATAAGAAAGGCGGTCAACGTCTCCTGCAGGGAGGGGCCGCCCTCGGCAAATTCGATTTTCACGCCCACGCCGCCCACGCTGAAGCAGTACGGATTGACGGCCCGTTTCACAAACCGGGCCAGCCGCTCCTCCCGGGGGAGTGTGCGGTCAAAGGCCATACCGCTCACGTCAGC